>DAOTXB010000753.1:0-46511 GCA_034435575.1 Anaerolineae bacterium | reverse complement strand
TTGAGTGCGCGATGATACACACCCTGACCATGTGCATAAGCTAATGCGCTGGCGATCTGACGGGCAATCGTAATTGCGATCTCCGGCTCAATCCGTTTACCTGATGATTGGTAAGATTCAATGAATGTTCGTAGATTATCGCCTTCTGCATAGTTGCTGATGATATAGTTCGATCTATCAACTTTTCCACTAGCGAGAATTGAGATGATATGTGGATGTATGATTTTAATTGCGACGCTCTCACCATTTGTATTGCGCGCAAAATATACATCACCTAGCCCACCTTGACCTAAGGCGCGCTCAATATGATAGTCATCTATAGTTGTTCCAATAATGTCGTCACTCATAAAAACAAAACAAATTCAACTTAGCCAACAGCTTGATATATCTTATATATACTGATAATACACGAATTTATTTATGCACACATCTCACTCAAATAGACGGTATTGGGTAAAACGGTCTATTTATCGAACGAGAATCAAACCCTATTCTGATTGCGTTCAGCAGTACTTGGTATAGAATTATAGTACATCATACTATCACTGTAGCCGGTACGATAACAGATAAACAGAGTTTGTGAGACAAAAATTGTCTCAAATTGCGGGTTATCTGAGCCGATTATTAGGGTAAATTGGGTAATGCATCTTCAAACGCGAACATATTTTCAGTCAGTGCTTGCTCATGTGGATCAGTTTATCCGCAGGGCAGTACACGAACTACAAGCTAGCGGGAATTTCCCGACGGATAGCTTGCGTGGTTTGGTGATTACGCATGAAGAAGCCTCACAATTGATTAACCAGGAACCGATGCATGGGCTATGGAACGGGGCAACCCAACGCCCCCCACTTTTTGAACTAGATGTCAATGCTCCGCCTGATGATCGGCTCGTTACACTGACACAAACCTTCATGCTGTCCAATATAGACCTTAATATTTTATTACTAGCGCTTGCTCCCCTTGTAGATCGACGATATGAGCGCTTGTACGCATATCTGCAAGACGATGTGTCGCTCAAATTGCCTACTGTTAACCTGATAATGAATTTGCTAGGTGTACGTGTGGAAGAACGGCTTGCTATACGTCAACGTCTGGGTGCAGATTCTCCACTGCGTAAATTTTCTCTGGTATATACAAAACCGGATAACAATGCGCCGATTGGGAGTTTTCTGGCGCATCATGTGCTTGTAGATCAACGTATCATGGATTACTTGTTCGGGGATGACACATTTGATATACGTTTAAAACAAGCTGTAAAGCATGTATATTCTGACGATACCTTCGACCACATCAACCCACAAAACTGGCAAACCCTAGATTTCGATCTTCTGCCAATTGTATTGCTGGAAGGCAAACCTGAACTCGGACAAAAACAAACAGCACACGATATTTCCGCGCAACAGGGGTATGCACTTATCGAGGTAGATCTAAGACAATTGCAAGAATCTGACCAGCCATTTGCACTTTTGTGGAATCTTACATTACGTGAAGCACGATTAAACAATGCTGCGCTTCTGTTGACTTGCTGGGACTCTATATTGGATGAATCCCGACAACCTGCATCTTATATATGGCAAGACATCATAGATTATCGTGGTCTGATCTTCATCGCTACGGATAAGCTGTGGGAATCACATCAAACTCAGCGAACACGACAGATTATTCGGTATAAATTCACACTTCCTGACTTTGACACACGCTTAAAACAGTGGGAAAGCGCACTTGCAGGGCATCAGGTTGATTTCTATCGCGATGATCTCGTGCGATTAGCAACAAAATTCAACTTTACACCAGCACAAATAAAACGCGCATTTTTGACGGCGCTAGATCTGGCAACCACGGATCGCACACCGATTACAATCAACACACTTTACACCGCGGCGCAGGCACATTCCACGTTGCGCTTAGGGCGATTGGCACGGGCTATCACCCCGCTACATATATGGGATGATCTCATTCTGCCAGATGACCAGATCGCGCAACTACGTGAAATTCGTAATCGAGCAGAATACGTGCATACTGTACAGGATGTTTGGGGCTATGGAAATAAGATTGCACCTAGACCCGGTATCAGTGCATTGTTTGCTGGTGAAAGTGGTACAGGTAAGACGATGTCTGCTGAAGTCATCGCCAACGAACTAGGATTATTACTATACAAAATTGATCTCAGTGCGGTTGTGAGTAAGTATATCGGTGAGACGGAGAAGAACTTGAGTGTGATCTTCGAGGAAGCGCAAGCGAGTAGTTCAATCCTGTTTTTTGATGAAGCAGATGCGCTTTTCGGAAAACGTTCTGAAGTCAAAGATGCGCGTGATCGATATGCGAACATTGAAACCGCATACTTGCTTCAACAAATTGAAGATTATGATGGCATCGCAATATTGGCGACTAATTTGCGCCAAAATCTGGATGATGCATTTACTAGACGGCTTGATTTTGTCATTACATATCCATTTCCTGATGCTGAAGCAAGAGCACACATCTGGACACGTCATTTTCCGCCCAATGCACCGCTTCACACCGATGTTGATTTTCAAGCACTCGCCGAAAGATTTCCATTGGCGGGGGGGAATATCCGCAATGTAGCAATTTCAGCCGCGTATCTAGCGGCTTCGGATAACGGAATAATCTCTAATGAACACATATTGACTGCAATACGGCGTGAGTATCAGAAAATGGGACGCTTGACACCGGATGAAATATAACGCCTGCTAGCGGGTTTATAAGCAAGGGCGAAGGGAAATATCATGTTACATGATGTTGATAAGACATTAGAAAATCTCATACTCGAATATGGCAGAATTGATCGTAATGATGTCGATATTTCCTTTGAGCAACCAAACAGTGAATGGTCAGCACAACTAAATCGCCCGACGATCAATTGCTGGTGCTTTGACCTGCGAGAAAACACCAAATTGCGGAATAAAGATATGCGCCATAATTTGCGCGGCAGAGATAAGAGTCAGATGCGTGCTAAAAATGGTCGTGTGCCTTCCGCACAGTTATCGTTGCCTCCAATGAGGATTGACCTCTCATTTCTTGTAACTGCGTGGGCACGCAAAGTTGAAGACGAGCATCGTTTGTTATGGCGCGCACTGGCGGTTTTTGCACAGATGACTCATCTTGAACCTGAGATATGCCAAGGTGCGATGCGTAATCAACCCTATGATATGCCGGTGAGTGTCGCCCAAATGGGTGAAACACTCAATAATTTCACCGATTTATGGAGTGTGCTAGATAACCAGATGCGCCTGGGTTTTACAATCACCCTTACGGTTGCGCTTGACTTAGAACACACATTGGACGTGCCGTTTGCGCTCGAATCGGTCTTTACTGTAGGTCATGCAAGTGACCCATCAAAACAGGAAATGACTCCAGATATGGAGGTGTTTCGCCGTGGTGAAATCGTCGAAGATGGCGAAATGATGCAATCCGAGTTGCGTGTAACGCGCGACGCACGCGAATATCAACGGGGCAAAAAACGAGAGTTCGATAATGCAAACGATGACGAAAGTGCCGATTCTGCCAATATCATCAATACATGGCTCGACGAGAGCCAATAACGTTAAGAGATAGGAGTTACATATGCCAAGCTATAAATCGCCGGGAGTATACATGGAGGAGGTTGACCGCGGTACGAAGCCAATTGAGGCGGCGGGTACTGCGGTAGCGGCGTTCATCGGATATACTGAAAAAGCGGAAGAAACACGCATGCGTCCGGTTCTGGATGATGACGGAATGCCGATTATGGACTCGGAAACTGGCGAGCCTAAAATGCAAGAGGTGATTGAATCTCTGCTTGGTAAGCCAACACTCGTCACCAATTGGAGTCAATTTCAATCCCGTTTTGGCGGGTTCGTAAAAGGTATCTACACACCAGATTCGGTTTACGGCTATTTCGCCAATGGGGGTGGTCGTTGCTATATCGTCAGCCTAAAGGTGCTGGGTGAAGCTACCACATCAGACGGCGCTATTCCAGCGGAAACAGTTGTTCCAGCAAGCGATAAAAAGACCCGATTACTGTCATTCACCGCCAAGAAAGCCGGCAAAAACGGCAATAATCTACGTGTAGAAGTTAAGCCAGAAGAAAAAGCTAGCACCACTACAAAGAAGACGAGCGCGGCTAAAGACGCAAAAGACACCGACTCTGATTCAAGTGGTGATGGTGGTACTGATGGTGCGGAAACATTTCGTATAGTGATTAGTCGTTCCGGCAAGCCGATTGAAACATTTGAGGGGCTAGCTCTTAAAGGTGGCACCAAGACCGCGACTGCTGTGCTTGAAATGCAATCTGAATTTGTCGAAGTTAAAGTGCTCGGCAAAACTGACCTTATGCCTGCTGAAGGTACCTACAATCTGTCCGGTGGTGATGTAAAAACAACAAGTATCAGTGTCAAAGATTATGAGGGCGATGTCGCCCGTCGTAAGGGCATTGGCGGATTAGAACCTCTTGATGATGTAACTATGATCTGTGTACCGGATCTTATGGCGAGTTATCAGGCTGGGGAACTTAACCTCAAGGGTGTGCAGGCTGTTCAACAGTCAATCATCACCTATTGCGAACGTGTGAAATATTGCTTTGCTATCTTAGATGCGCCACCCAATCTGTTACCCCAAGAAGCAAAACAATGGCGTTTAGATGTGAACTATGACTCTTCACGGGCGGCGCTTTATTATCCGTGGATCGAAACTGCTGACCTGACCGGTTCTAACGGACGCACGCGCACGGTTCCGCCATGTGGTCATGTGGCAGGCATCTTTGCACGGACAGATGAAACGCGGGGTGTTCATAAAGCACCGGCAAATGAAGTCATTCGCGGGGCACTTGGTCTGGAAATGCAGATTACCAAGGGCGAGCAGGACGAACTCAACCCTATCGGTGTGAATGCTATACGCTCGTTCCCCGGACGCGGTATTCGTGTATGGGGCGCACGCACACTTTCCAGTGATCCCTCATGGCGTTACATCAATGTGCGTCGTCTGTTCAGTATGATCGAACAGAGTATTGAACACGGTACACAATGGGTCGTTTTTGAACCGAATGACTCCAATTTGTGGGCACGGGTTCAGCGTGATGTTACCGCCTTTTTGAAAGTGGTCTGGCGTACAGGTGCGTTGTTTGGGAATACTTCCGATCAAGCCTTTTACGTGAAGTGTGACGCAGAAACCAACCCGCCAGAATTACGCGATCTCGGTCAAATGACAGCCGAAATTGGTCTGTGTCCTGTTAAACCAGCGGAATTTGTGATCTTCCGCATTAGTCAATGGGCTGGTCCTGACGCAGAAGGTTAGACGGAGCTATTTACTATTTAGAGTGGGGTGATTGTGTTGTATACACATCATCCCAAATTTGCAGTTTTTCAGCATTTCATTTTTAATGTACGTAAGATAGCAAGGAGTAATCTTAATGGCTGTTCGCGACTCAGATCCTCTTTTAGGCAAACATTTCGCGCTAGAACTTCAAGGACAAGTTGGTGGTTACTTCACTGAATGTTCAGGACTTGGTTCAGAGCATGAGGTAATTGAACACAAGGTCGTAGATTCCAAAGGGCGTGATATTGTACAAAAATTACCCGGACGTATGAAGTGGAGTGATATTACACTTAAACGGGGTATCACAGCAGAAATGGACGTGTGGGATTGGCGTAGATTAGTAGAAAACGGTGATGTTGAAGGTGCGCGTCGTAATGGCTCAATTGTGATGTTTGATCAAAGTTTAAACGAGGTCGCTCGCTGGAATATCGAACGTGCGTGGCCCTCCAAAGTTTCTGGTCCGCAGTTGCAATCTGATTCCAATTCTTTTGGTATTGAAGAAATCACGATTTGCTACGAAGGCATCGAGCGTGTGAAATAATAGCACATGCAGACTCTTTACGATTTTACGTTGCCGCGCGGATATTTAGACTCAGATGGCAATCTACACAAACAAGGGCAAATGCGTCTTGCGACTGTGTTGGACGAAATATCACCGCTGAGTGATGCACGTGTTCGGCAAAATGAAGCCTATCTATCGCTTATCTTGCTGTCGCGTGTGATTACTCAGTTGGGGAACTTTGTCCATATTTCGCCGGACATGCTTGAAGGCTTCTTTGCGGCGGATATTATTTACTTGCAAGATTTCTATAGCATGATCAACGGACTAAATGTGCCGAACACCTTCTCAATTGGTTGTCCGAATTGTCATCATGTTTTTGCCGTTGAAATGCCCGGCATAGAAGAATAGATCAGGTCGAAAGATGCGTAGCGGATGAGTCTTGAATCAAATCGTTCACAATCACCTGAAACAGCTGTCCAAGCGGACGATAAAAAGATGAGCAAAAATAACTATGATAAGCTGGTAGATGAGGTGACTGATAAGGTGTGGCATCTCTGGCGAGAACAGCTACGTGTTGACCGACAAAGATGTGGTAAAAGATTACGGAGTTAGCCATGCCCAGAACAGGCGAACCAATCGAAATCCATGCATCGTTTCGCTTTACAGTCAATATTGATGGCATGAGCTATGCGGCGTTCACGGAGTGTACATTACCAAGTCTACAAGTAGAGACACAGGACATCAAAGAAGGTGGGCAGAACGAATATGTTCATCGTCTGCCAATGCGTATAAAAGCAGGTTCCATAACATTACGCCATGGCATTACCCGTGATGCTGAGATGCTAAAGTGGTATTTACAGGTACTCAATGGTGATATTGCCAAGGCTACACGCACGGTTGAGGTGATTATGTATGGCGCTGACCTCAAAACACTAGCGACATGGACATTTGAACGAGCGTATCCAATCAAGTGGAGTGGCCCAACGCTGAAAACGGATGATCGTGCACTAGCAATCGAAGTCTTGGAACTTGCTCATCACGGTTTTTCTGTTAGCACAGGTTGACAAAAAGATAAATTAGACATTATAGGCGGTAATTTTGGCTAAACGCAGACGCAAACCGGGGTCTATTGGTTTAAGACTACTTCGTTTCGGACAGGAACGGGTAGAAACTTATGTGCCTGGTGGAAGCACGCTCCATCGTAAGCCTGAAGATACTACATGGATGGAGACGTTGTCACCCGATGCGTACGACTCGTCAGATTTCGATGCTGAATTAGTTGAAGCGCAATTCTTCACAGAAGATACCGTGCCCTTCGATGAGAAAATTGCCCTTGAACTGCCTTCACCACCAGAGCCAGATCAAAAGCGTGCGAATAGGGCATCTGACGAATCGACACATCCTATTTCACAACAACCCGTAAAGCCCATTCTTAATAAGCCAATAACATCAGATGCAAAGCCGACATCTGCACCGTTACAACGTCGCTCTGCCTCGCCTAATGATGCGCTACCTGTTAAAAGACGTGAGCCATCTGTTCCGAACACACCTACGACACAGTCACCGCCACGCAAGACCCCGTCAGATTTGCTCGCTATCCTTGAAGCGCATGAGGGTAAACGACGTGGTGGGGTATCGATGGAACAACCTGAGCAAGACGAAGCGCCAACCCAAAAGGCGACTACATCTATACCTCGTCAGGAGCAAATTCAACGTACCCCAAAAACAACACAACCTGATGCAGTAAAACGCCCACGTCGCGCTCAGTTACATGAGATTACGCCATATTCTAAACAAAAGTCGGCAGAAGAGGCTGAAATATCTGAACACGAGCATCCTGAAAAGTCATCAATCGATTCGCTTCATGAGGATGACTTTACTTATATCGATGATGCATCCCCATTTGCATCATTTACGGTGGATGAGGAAAACGAGACAGCTACTCAAATAGATTCAGAAGTAGCGCAAAATACTGAACAACATGCTAGTGACGAACAATTGTTGAAAGCAGACATTTTAGACCAAGCACCTTCTTCAGAAGAGCCTATTGATCAGGCGCTTGAACTTATAAACTTAGATGATGGCGATTTTGATTATGATGGCGAAACCATTAAGTTAGACAATGATGTAACGGATGACTCCGAAAGTGACTCTTTGCCACCACTATCACCTGATAATACGATCATTCAGCCAAAAGATGCTGGTGAGAAAGTGATCGAACGCAAGCCTCTTAATATGCCAAAAACGGAACAACCACGTCATCGGGATTCAGCGTTATCACAGGATGAAACTATAAGTTTTGATTTTCCTTCTCCCGAAGCATATATGCACGATTCTAGTGAAGATTATCAGTTACCATCTATTGATACATTGGGTGATTTAGAAGAGGGCATACCAACCGAACAGATGACCCCAATTGATAGCCCAATGGTACTTCAACCACAGTTGGAATCTCCTTTTACTTATTTCGCTGGTCCGAAAGCGCTACCGCAGGAGCCAACCGCCACAGAATCAGAAAAAGAACCGTACAGCGTAGAAAACCATGAATCTTGGTCTAATATACAACTTGATGCTGACATATCGTCTGTAGCACATCATGACAATGTCGATATGCAATCACAGGTAACGGAACATCATGAGGTATCTGAAAGTTACGACGACCCTATAATCGCCGAATCGGAATTTGAACTCAATTCATTTGATGATGAAGGCGACGAAACCGCGTTAATGACCTTTGATCGCCCCTATCCATCAGGGAAGATTCATCGTCAATTGGAAATTCTTACCCCTACATCACATGCTGAAATTCACGATAATGTGGATGATTCTATACCCCAATCCGATTCACCAGAAGCTGATCTCCTTCGTCTATTAAATTTACCACCGGATACACCAGTAGCAGGATTGAAGCAGAATAGACTAAGCTCGCAACAACCTGTACAACGTCAACAAAAACAGGTTCAGAGTGTTGATGACATGGATGACTATGAACACCCTATGCAGGCAATTCCTTTAGATGTAGCCCTGCTCAGTGGGGTAGAAACTCCCGGAAAAACCACAACAGCGCCCTTACAACGCTTGTCGTTTGACAATCGACCTGATCAGACAAATGTGACGGAGCATAGTGAGGCGGGCATTGACGATGCGGTTGAAGATGTAGAAACCAAAGGGCAAGATAATGTGGATGTAGACAAACTAGCGCGTGATGTGCTTAAGCGACTACGACATCGGTTACGCATCGAGCAAGAACGTGGCACAAAGCGATAATTGCGCCCGTTTGTGCAAAAAAACTGGAAATTGGAATTGAACCATGGCAAACGAACAAGTTACGCGGGGTGGATTACGCAAAGCCAAGATCATAAACCTGTCCAATGAAAGTGAATTTGTGGAGTGTATGTTTAACCCGCATGAATATACACTCTCAAAATCGAATACATGGAAGGCTAATGAAAATATTAGTAAGAACGCGCCAACCGCGACATTTCAATCTGGTGGCGCACAGGTGCTAAAACTCAGCCTTCACTTCGATACTTTAGCAGATGGGGGCGATGTCCGTGCTACGACTGATAAATTGTGGAAGATGATGGAAGTAGACAAGGATAATCAGAATAGTGAAAGTGGAAAAGGTGCGCCACCAGAAGTAGCTTTTGAGTGGGGAAGACTATACTTTAGGTCAGTCATAACCAATATGTCACAAAAATTCACTCTCTTCACGGCAGATGGTGTTCCCGTACGTTGTATGGTTAGCATCACCTTAGAACAAAAAGTAGATATAAGTGATTACAATGATTCAAGTCTCGACGCCATCACACCTAATAAACGTGAGATCAAACAGGCAGTGACTGCAGTTGAAGGTGATCGCTATGATAATATGCTGACAGAAGGAGATAACCTCTCAACTGATAGCCTGCATGATGCCTTAGAAGCCAACAATATCGACAATCCGCTTAATATTCCAACAGGTTCTCAAATTACAACAATGATGCGTAATCGAGCCAATCGCTAGGTTAATTCGCGCAGATGGTGTTTATGTTATTTAAGGGATAAGTAATGGTACGCAACCGCGACTGGGTTAATCACGCAGTTATTACCATTGATGGGAATACTTTGCCATCGCGTTATTCTGATTCTTTATTGGAGGTTAGTATAGACACGACGTTGCATTTACCCACAATGTTTGTGATGCGCTTTCTTGATGAAAATATTGAACTATTAGATGAAGACGTGCTACTTCCGGGAAAAGAAGTAGAGATTAAACTGGGTTATGGGGATAGTGAGCCGGAGGTGGTAGTTAATGGCGAGATCACGGCTGTAGAACCCGATTTTACGGAAGAACTCACCATGATCTTTACCGTACGCGGGTTTGATAGAGCGCATCGCCTAAACCGGAGTACACGTACGCGTGTCTTTGTGCAGATGAAGGACAGTGACATTGTACGAGAGATCGCGAATGATGCGAACCTCACCCTTGAAGTTGATGAAACCACTCAGGTACATGACCATGTCTTTCAGGATAATCAGACCGATCTAGGTTTTTTACAAGAACGTGCTCAACGTCTTGGGTTTGAAGTTTTTGTAGATGATAAAACACTCGTTTTTCGTGCTTCAGAAGGACGACGTGGCAATGTGCCTTTAATCTGGGGCGATACCCTCCGACGATTTCAACCACGCTTAACATTAGCGCGACAGGTGGATGAGGTCACTGTAAAAGGATGGGACCCTACCACCAAGAAAGAAATTATTGGTCAAGCCCAACGGGGGCAGACAGCGACAAAAATCAAAATTGGTGATGATGGCGGGACAATGGCTTCTGAAGCATTCTCATCCGCACAACATATCGTGGTGCGTCGTCCGATACGTAATCAAGCTGAAGCAGATACATTGGCACAATCGATGCTCAACACATTTGGTGCGGAGTTTGTCGAGGCAGAAGGAATCGCCCAGGGTAACCCGGTACTTGTTGCGGGTCACATAATTACTGTAGATAACATTGGCTCACGCTTCAGCGGGGATTATATGGTAACCGCGGCAACACACACGTATAGTCAGGACGACTATGATGTGTACTTCAGGGTCGAGGGTGCCTACACACGGACTATGGCAGATTTAGTCAGTAATACGGACTCTCGCGTCAATGCTTCGCAATGGATGGGGGTTTTTCCTGCTGTCGTTACTAACAACAAAGACCCTCGTGAGATGGGACGCATCAAGCTAAAATTCCCGTGGTTAGACGATCAATTGCAGAGCGATTGGGCACGTATTGTAAGTATAGGCTCAGGGGCTAATCGAGGGATTTTCTGGTTACCAGAGGTCAATGACGAGGTTTTGGTAGGCTTTGAACATGGTGATTTCAATCATCCTTATGTGATTGGTAACTTATGGAATGGTGAAGACAAACCACCAGAAGAAGCGAATAATATCGTCGGGTCAACAGTGAATGTACGTACCATTCAGTCACGTTCCGGGCACGTTATTCGCTTCTCGGAGGAAGAGGGCGATAATTTTATCGAAATACAGGATGCTTCCGGCGCGAATTTGATTAAGTTTGATACACAATCACAAGCGATGCAAATTACTTCTAATGGTAATGTGACGGTTAGCGCAGGAGGCGATGCGGTTGTTGAAGCCGTCAATGCCGATATTATCGCAGATGCCAATATTACCATTGATGCGGGCGCACAATTAACGATAAAAGGGGCTATTATTAATGTAGAGTCAAGCGGTATCTTGACACTAAAAGGGTCTATGGTGCAAATGGGATGATCGTATATGTTATCAATGTAGACAATAGGCAAGGATGTGACAAATGGTAGAACTGACCGGGAAAGGGTGGTCGTTTCCTGTCAATCTTGGCGAACGTGACCAGGTATCCCTAACAGAGCAGGAGACTAAGCTCCGGCAGTCCATCTTTATCATATTGAATACTGTACCTGGAGAACGGGTAATGCGCCCCGGTTTCGGGTGCCGCATCCATGAATTGTTATTTGCGCCTGCAAATGAGCAGACCGCCGCTACCGCCGAACGATATGTGCGCGAAGCCGTTGAAAAATGGGAACCACGCATACAGCTACAGCAGGTTAAGGTAACACCTTATCCGGGTACGGTGGGCACATTATATATTGAATTAACATATAAAACACTCAGGCGACACGATGTTCGCAGTCTCGTTTACCCATTTTATCTTAAGCCAAAATAATCATACCTCACCCCAGAATCGACTGAGAAAGGCACAGCATTATTATGGCATTTGAAACGCCACGCTTAGATGATCGTACCTATAATGATCTGGTAGAAGAAGCAATTCGTCGCATACCGTTATATACACCAGAATGGACAGATCATAATCCGAGTGATCCGGGAATCACATTAATTGAACTTTTCGCATGGATGACAGATATTGTCTTATATCGTCTTAATCGTGTGCCAGATAAACACTACATAAAATTTATGGAATTGATCGGTCTTCGCTTGGGTGAGGCGGAACCGGCACATGCACCTGTCACCTTCTGGTTAGCGGCACCTCAACAGATTCCTGTAAATATACCCGTTGGGACTGCGGTGTCTACAACACGCACTGAAACCGAACCGGCGATTACATTTACCACCGATCATGAAGTAGAGATCAAAGTGCCATCATTATCTCATGTGTTTTCAAGTCGCCATGGAAATGATGGTTTACGAAAGTTTAATGTACATAATATGCGCCGTGTTTATTCGCAGGGCGACGGTGTCCCTGTCTTTGAGACAGATCCTCCTACTGCGGACGATGCGCTTTATCTCGGTTTTGAGGAGGACATGAGTCATCACATTCTCGGTTTAAATATTGAGGTAAACGCCATTGCGGAGGGTGCGGGCATTGACCCAACAAACCCGCCGTTTGTTTGGGAAGCACTTAGTCCTGATGAAAATGAGGACTGGGTAGAGGTCGAAGTGGAATTTGATAGTACACAGGGCTTTAATACCAATGGATACATGCAACTTTATCTACCACCTATACGTCAAGATACGCGTGGCGATCAGCGCGCTTTCTGGTTACGATGTCGACTGTTGGAAGAAAGGGAAGACCGTCCCATTTATCGGGTAAGCCCACGTCTTAAGTTTATCGAGGCAGAATCTTGGGGTATTACAGTACCTACAAGTAACGTCTCCACCGTGCGTAATGAGGTCATTGGGCGCTCAGATGGTTCACCGGGACAACGCTTCTATGTCGCCCATACACCGGTTGCGCCTCGCTTGCCCAACGAACGTTTGATTGTCCGTTACAAAGACAAGAACAATCGGCACGATTTGCATGTACATGAATGGATTGAGGTCAGTGACTTTGCTGATTCAACAGAAGATGATCGCCATTATATAATTGATAGCATGACCGGTGAAGTGCGTCTTGCACCATCACTCCCGCAACCGGACGGGAGCATAAAGCAGTATGGGCAGGTCGTGCCGAAGGATGCTGTGCTGGAGATGTCCGCTTATCGCTATGGCGGCGGTCAGATTGGCAACGTAGCGGCAAGATCGCTCAATGTACTCAAAACCTCGCTCCCGTATATTGATCGGGTTGTGAATCTGCAAGCCGCATCTGGTGGACTAGATCCTGAATCCTTAGAAAATTGTAAACTCCGTGTGCCCGGTCATCTGCGCTCACTAGGACGTGCAGTTACACCATCGGATTTTGAATATCTAGCCTTACAAGCTTCACCAGGTCAGATTGGACGTGTTCATTGCTTGCAGGCGAATGACTCAAATGCCGGGCATGTACGCCTGCTTGTAATTCCACGGGTGCCAAGATTTCAAGGGTTTATTGCACCGGAAAGCCTACAGTTAGGTTCAGCACTGCGCGATAGTCTTGATGGTTATCTGGGCGAACGACGGTTACTATCCACACAATTGAGTATCGAAGCGCCAAATTACCAATGGGTACAGACTGAAGTCAGGCTACATGCCAATAATCAATACGGTTCTGAATCCATTCGAGAAGCCGTCATGGTCAATTTGTTTCGGTATCTCAATCCATTAATTGGCGGTGATGGTGGTACGGGTTGGGCATTCGGACGAAATCTTTATGTGAACGAATTGATCTCTGTATTGCGGGAGGTCGAAGGTGTTGACTTTATTCGTTCTCTGACTGTGTATCCTGTCGTGGAGGATGGCGGAACGTTCAATCGACTGGATGCAGTGGATATTTTAGCTGTTCCGTCTGATGGTGTTATCGTCAGCTGGGATCATAATGTAATTTTAGAATAAATACGATGATTACGCCCCGTAATCATAGGATAAATTATGCAAGAAGTAAGTGCAGTTTTTAAGATTGTAGGACCTAACATTGATCGTAATATAATCACGGTTGATCGGTCTGGTTTGTATGCGGGCAGAACTTCAAACAATGACCTGCCATTGCGTGATAAGCAGATCAGCCGGCAGCACTTTCGGGTATTATGGCGCGATGGTAACTTTTGGGTAGAAGATTTGGATAGTATGAATGGTGTGTTTTTGAACACAACGCGCATCGATTCTCAGATACCCATGCCGTTAACTGTGGGTGATGCAATTCGTGTTGGGCCATTCGTCTTAACGCTAGAACGCATTGTGCGACCCGTCTCGACAGATACTGGATCAGGGGAAAATAAAGACATTCAGTCCAATGGTGATTTAAGGCGTTTACGACAGGAAATCACCCCACGTCCCGGAGTAGTAGAGATTAGCCCTGTGCCGGTCTATAACCCTACACCGGTATCACGTCCGTCCATCTCTCCACATCAACTAGATGCCATGATGCCCCGTGTGCAAGTGCGACCAGATCGCTATCCTGATGGTGTCGATGGTATCCCAAAAGATCGTAGCTCCTGGTTGAAATATTTGCCCGGCATCTATTCTGATTCTGCATACGATCAGACTGAATTTATGGGTCGATACCTACTCATCCTTGAATCTCTATTCAGTCCAATTATGTGGCTGGTTGATAATTTTGATATGTATTTGTCACCAGAAACTGCGCCAGAAGAATGGTTACAATGGATGGCGAGCTGGTTTGACATTGAGCTTTTACAACATATTCCGCAGGAGCGCCAACGTGAACTAGTCGGTCAAATTGGTTGGCTATTTTTACGACGGGGCACGCGTGTCGGGTTAGAACGCTTGCTTGAACTGTACTTTGGTGTCACCCCGGAGATTATCGAGAATGTAGACGGACATTGTCATTTTTCTGTGCGTATACGTTTGAGCCAAAGTGACGTAGAGGATGGTGCGAAAATCGCAGAACGTCTTGTCGCTTCGCAAGCACCTGCGTTTGCGACCTTCGCGTTAGATATTTCTTGACGGTGATTATATGTTAGGGATGATCGGGCAAATTATTGCTGACCGTTATCGTATTGAGCGCTTGCTTGGGCAGGGCGGTATGGGGATGATCTATGAAGCCGAAGATCGTCAAACAGGCACATTGGTTGCGATTAAAGTAATGCACGACCATCTTGCAAACCGTGCTAAGTTCCGTGATCGGTTTGTCCAGGAAGCGCGTTCAGTCGCAGATCTCGATCATCCAAATATTGTTCGTGTGATCGACCATAGTCCAGGCGCAGAACGTCTTTATATTGTCATGGAGCTTGTATCTGGTGGAAGCTTACGCGATTATGTGAATCGTCTGGGGCGTGTGACTGATTATGCTGATGCCACCCATATTGTAGGGCAGATCGCTGAGGCACTTCATTATGCTCATGAAAATCGTGTGATTCACCGTGATGTTAAACCAGAGAATATTTTACTACAACCGGTGTCGCGCACGTCTGGTGGACTCCCATATCGCTGTATGTTGACTGATTTTGGTCTTGCCAAATTGACCGACAATATCGGTTATACGCTCACGGGCAGACCATTTGGCACGTATCCCTATATGTCACCTGAACAATTCAAAACTGAGCCGATTGACCGCCGGACAGATATTTATGCACTTGGCATTGTGTTGTTTGAATTGGTGACGGGCAAGCTACCTTATGAGCCTCAAACCATTTTTGAAGCGTATCAAATGCATGTCAAATCACCGTTACCAGAACCACAACGTCTTCGCCAAGATATTCCGTCATCGTTACAACGTATCATGCTAACGTGTTTGGCAAAATCGAGGGAAGCCCGTTATCAAACGGCATATGATCTGGCAAATGATTTGCGACGAGCATCGCTTGATTTGCAGGGTGGGTTCATTACTGAAGCAGATTTTGACAATGTAGCGGTATCACCACAAAATCCCTCTATCCCGTCAGATAGTGTCCCGCTACGTTTATCCGGCACATCATCAATCAATGTTACCGAGGCGAATCAGTTACAAGAATCCCGCTATGGTACTGATGCGTCCTTAAAACCTGTACCACAAGTGTTGCGTGCGGATAGCATTCGTGTCAGCGATGGGGCGGATGGATCGTTTGTCTTTCCGATTTCAGGTGATCGTGTCCATATAGGGCGTTCACCTCATATGGATATTACGCTGAAGGGGCGTTATATCTCGCGGGAACATGCAGTCGTCGAACGGCGAGTAGATGGATCATATTGGGTGCGTTTAAATGCTGGTGTGAAAAATCCACTTAAGATGAATGGCTTTCCTGTGGGAACAGATCGGGCGAGTTTATGGAATTTTGGCGAGGATGTCATCATCGGCGATGCTACATTGACACTCACTCCCGCTATGGATGCTTTCGCCGACCCTGCTACTATTGAAGATATTACCCCACCACTGATCGGGGTAGACATCGCGGAACGCGAAGGGCAAACGATTCATGTAACGCTTGAGCCGCGTAATCAACTTGTTCGCCCCGGTGAAGAAACAGTGTTTCGTGTGAACATTGAAAACACAGGTGACAGAGAGGATGAGGTTGCTCTTCAGATACGTGGGCTTCCAGCAGAGTGGGCATATATCACGCAAGAGATCATCCGGGTGGGTGCTCGGAGTTCTATCGAAACTGCCATACGTTTTCATCCGCCAAAAGAGACCAGTAGTCGTGCCAGTCGTCATGTGTTTACGTTGCGGGTACATAGTACCATTCATCGGCTGGAGATTTGCAAAATCAATGGGATGGTGCATTTAGAACCCTTCCAACATTTTACCGCGTCTCTTTACCCCAAGCGCCTAGAAAATGGTGGCATCATCACACTTCGTATCCGTAACGAAGGCAATATGAACAGTGAATTTCGTATTGAAGGATTAGACCATGAAAATGCTTTGAGTTTTACCATTGAAAATCCCGTATTGCGGATAGAGCCGGGCGAAAGTGCTGATGTTCAAATTGATGTAAAACCGGATACCAATCGCTTAGTTCACGGGGGACGTGTATTTAATTTTACCATTTCTGTTCATGCCATGGATGGCGAAACACAATGGTTGCATGGCGAGTTGATTGCAGTAACTAATCTAATCTATTTGCAAGAACGCATCGAAAATGAACGACAATCTCCTGCACCTGTTTTAGTGCCTTCTCAGTTAGCGCCTGCGCCTATCCCAGAACAATCACCATATGGACCAGAACTTACGCATACTGTTGCTACACCTCGTCGCGGTTTATACCAATGGTTTGCTTTATGTGTTGTGATGGAATTGCTCTTGATGCTAGCTGTATTTGTACAAATTAGACGTTTGGTCTTGGTGAACGTGAATAATTTTGCCTGGTTCCTGTTATTTGGACCCATGTTAATTTTTCTGATTTTCTTCACCCTACTGTATGGTTTTACTTTGGTTCAAGCAATAAATAAACGGCAATGGGCGGCTTATACCTTAATCATATTATCCATTTTTTTCGGCATCATTAGCGCACAAGTCTGGGATTGGGAGCGTGTGGGGATCGTTAGAGATATTATACTCACATTTTGTGCACTCATTTTTGGGCTAAGTAGTAGTATTTTCGGATGGATAAAAGTACAAAATAACCTTGACTATTTCGAGCAATGAACTGAATGTGTTCAGGTAACTGAATGAAGATACCATCTGAGAGTATGTCAATAAACGTGTTTTACAGATAAAACATCGTTCATTACATACTCGTCAATGATGGTTACTTTGATACTGTTTAACTTGCTACAGGATATTTGATCTATGGACACTCTTCAGGTGCATCGCGTATCGCTTCTTCAATTTCTTGAATACGATTTTCTGGATTTGGGTGCGTGCTAAAAAATTCGGGTTGACTTTGTCCACCCGAAGCCTCAGCGAGCACTTGCATGACTGAAATCATACCTTCAGGATCATATCCGGCTTCGAGCATCAAACAGACCCCAATAGTATCCGATTGCAATTCATCCTGACGACCATATTGCATATTGATGAGTTGTCCAATCATTGCGGCAGTTTGTGCGGCACTAGCATCACCCGCGGCAACACCAACGGCACCGATCAACCCATTTGTAAGTTCATTTTGCGCGACCCGCTGGGCACTATGTCGTGCAAGTACATGGACGACCTCATGTGCGAAAACACCCGCGACCTCATCGATGGTTTCCAATTGAGATAGCAGTGCAGTTGTGATAAATGTTGGTCCTCCAGGAAGCGCAAAAGCATTGATCGTCTGTGGATCATCTAATACCGTGAATTCGAATTGCCACGGTGTACCTTCGACAATCGAAGTATTAATCAAATTTCGCCCGATTTCATCGACCAAATCTTGTACCTCTTGATCCTGATAAACCCCACCAAACTCTTGGATAAGTTCTGGTGCAGACTGTAAACCCAGAGCAATTTCTTGCTGAGGAGTCATACTGATGTACTGGTTTTCACCGGTGACCGGGTTAAATTCTTGAGATGCAAAATAGGAAAAAAGTGAAAATCCTGCGACCACAAGCCCGATAATAATCCTTATACTGAGACCACCACCACCTCTTGAGGAATATCTACTCATCATTGTCTGTGTTTCCTTCCACTAAGGGATTATCATAATGATCAAATAATTCATAAACACCGCCCGCAACCGCGCCAAAAACGACATGCGAAAGAAGAAGCACATTACTGTTCAAGGCAAAATACCAATCAAAAAATTCGGGTATCGTCATTGTGTACAGGTTAATGCCATAAATCGCTAAACCCAATATGGCACCGCCGATGATCCCGACTAATAATCCCCATCGGTGAATAACAAAAGTGATCAAAAATGTAAAAGCGAAAGCCAAAATGTAGTGTACAATTACGCCGATAATCAATACACTACTATCATTGTCAGTTAAGGCATCAGCCCCTAAGACAAGTGATGCACTATATTGAAGTACGAGCTGACCTTCAACTTCTAAGAAAAGTGGCATAAGCAGAAATTGCATAAGTAAAAAAACTGTACCGGCAACTAGTGCGGCAATAAGCAGTGCTGTCCAATCTACATATCGCCTAAATTCATTAATCATATGAGTTCCTCGATGTTGTCTACAAATTAACGAAAAAACAATTGGATAGGTAAACGTCCTAAGATAATAACATCACCTTTTTCGACTGGATGTGAAATGAATTTTTCCAGTCGTTCTCCCTTTATAAATGTTCCATTGGTACTGTCCAGATCAGTGACATAAAGATGCTTACCTTTTACCAGATCTAGACGTGCATGATGTCGAGAAATACCGCGTGCCATCCCACCATAGGGCATAAGATCGATATCTGGTTGTGCTTCCTCATCGTTTGCGTTTAACCGCCCGATGATTAAACCACAATTCTCCATAATACTGAAGCGCTCTGTGATACCTCTAATAAGAAGAATCAGTTCTCGCTGTTGATGTAAAGTTTTTGCATTGTTGCCGTGTTTCAAGTTTGCTGTGTTATCAATTAAGCGTTGCAAACGAGAACTTTTCTCTGGTAAGATGGCTGTATCGAGTTCCGTATTCGTGAGCGCGCTGAATGGTGGCAGGTTGCGATTAGTTTCAGTACCTCTCAACATAATTAATTCCCTTTAGTCTTGTTGTATAGTCGTCACATCTTGCACGCGACGTGAATTTGAAAATAGAATTGTGATAAGAACCTTCGCCTAAACCATCTTCACTAATACGATCGAAATGTTATCTTTACCACCAGCTTCGTTGGCGGCTTTTACCAATTCATCGCAGGCACCCTGTGGTGAATCTGAGTTAAGAACAATTGATTGTAATTGTTCATTATTGAGTTCGTTTGTTAATCCGTCGGAACAGAGCAGTAAGTAGGCATCTTTTTCCAACTCTTGCTGAAATGTATCAACATCAATGTTTGTATCCATACCAACAGCTTGTGAGAGGACGTTGCGATACGGATGATTTTCTGCATCTTCTTCTGTAATCGCACCGGCATTAATCAACATTTGAACAACGCTTTGATCTTCGGTAATCTGATAGATATCTTCACCGACTAACAGATATGCTCTACTATCACCAACATTGGCAATATAGGCTTCTTTATCAATCACCAGAGCAACAACCAGCGTGGTGCCAATACGATCTTTTTTATCGCGATTACCACGTACGACATTGTTGGCTGTATGTAACGATTGTTCTAACCATTGCTGATACTCTGGGTTAACTTCGGATTTTGCAGATGTAATGCGACTTACAATCTCTTGAACGGCTGTTGAAATTGCGGCGGAACTTGCAACCTCGCCATCTGCCACACCGCCAACACCATCTGCCACTGCATAAACACTGACAGATTTCTCATCGTCGCCCGTCGCTACATTTAAATCAACGGCGGCAACGCTATCTTCATTGCTCTCGCGTTCTTTGCCTTTGTCAATAGCATGACCTGATTCATTAGTAGACATCTGGTTTCTCCAATTGCGATGGTTTATGACCTAATTAATTTAGGACAGCATAAATATAACCCATCTTTTTAAAGATCGGATGGGTCTAGCGCCACAATTACTCATAGGTATAGTGGGTAGTTCTATACTAGGACTATCAAGATATAGTGCGTGATTATCGGGGAGCGTGTCCAATAAGGAGCAAGTGGCTAGTAGAACTTATTTCGACTGATATAGAAGTTACTCAGTACTCAGCAGTCGTTTTGTAGGATAGTATCTGCGTATGCCACCGATTATTTTTAAGAATTTACCGAAACTTACATAAGTCCTATGCTATTGAAGAGTTATTTAAAACAACATAGTGAATTATTAAGTGAAAGCAACACAAACTTAAGCCAGTCATTAAGTGGCAGTTAGGACTTTTTGAGCGGAACATTGTTGAAATGTTTGATCAGTTTAATCGTACAGTCTTAGTACCTAAGCCATCCACCTGCACAAATATTTCCCCATCAGAAGGTGCGTTTACATTTATCCATGCGCGACCATTAGCGGTTTCGATAACATCACTCCCACCCATAAAACCTTTGTTGGTATATAGTGTTGATGCTGGAGTGGTAGAAAAGCGCACGCGTCGCTCATCATTAGTTACTGGATACCCATCGTTATCAATCAACTGACAAACGACGCGTGTATTTTGATCATTTAGGTCAACATACGCATTGAACCCTGCAACAGATGCACAGTTGCCAATGGCGAATTGCGCTGTGATTTCGTGTTGCGCTTTGATCATATTGCCCACAATGCCATTTGCCTTAATAGAATTATTGCCAACCGATAACAACGCATTCCAGCCAACTATGCCTGCTGGAGACGTGGGCACCTGCTTGATACCTTGGGATTCGTTATTAACAAACAGCTCAACCTGTTCACAATTGGTGATGACTCGAATGGCTTGCGGTTGTGAATTATCTCCAATACGCGTATCCCATCCTGATGATTCGATATGTACGAGAGCGCTTTGTATTTGGAATGCCTTGAACACATAATAAGCATCTTTTGGTGTACCATCGCGAGTGATCAAGCCTTTTTGGTTAACATATGGAACAGGGTTTTCTGGTCTAAGGGGCGTGCCGAAGTCTTTAAAAACCCATTGAGCATAACCTGCAAGCTCAGACATCCGAGCCTGAACAGTAAGATGATGCGCCATTAGATCAATGATATAGCTCTCACTCCAATCACCGTCTTTGGAGTAACGGGAAAAACCTTCACTTGAAGTTGCTGTGCCGGGCACTTCACCATGATCTGTGGTGGTTTCAATATCTGTTAAAATATGCGGACCATTATTGTGTCGCCCAACATGGCTATCACCTCCCCACTCAATGTGCAACAAACGTGGGTAGTGTGCCAACTCATTTTTTAAGGCGATCTCGTAATCTTCATAGCGACCTCGATACCACCCCGACCAGATTGAAGGTGATACGACATCCACAATGTCTTTGGCGGGTTCAAAACGCCTGACCGCTGTTAAGCGGGTGGGGTCAAGTTGACGAGTTTGCGCCTGTAATTCACGCAAAAAGTCGATGACATATGCTTCAGTGGAGTTTACATGTTCACTTTCCCAATCTAACTCATTGCCTAATCCGCAGAAAACAACGGATGGGTGATTATAATGTTGTTCGATCATCTCCCTGAGCATTGCGCGGGCATATTGCTTAAAAGTCTCTTCACCGACCCCACCACGGCACCAGGGCAATTCATCCCAAACAATTAGTCCAAGCTGATCGCATAAGTCGAGCACAAAATCCCCCTGTGGATAGTGCCCTAATCTTACAAAGTTGAAGCCAGCATCCTTAATTTGTTGAAATTCTTGCCGGACGATGTGTTGTGGAACAGCACCGCCATAACCTGCCCAATCTTCATGTCGGTGTGTGCCCTGTAACAATAGTCGTTCGCCATTCAGGTAAAATACATCATTCTCTGGAAAGTCAAAATAACGAAATCCGAGATTTCCGGTCAGATGATCCAGAGGTATACCATCATGTGAAAGCATAACGTGTACAGTATATAAATTTGGATCATCGGGTGACCAGAGGTGTGGATTGATCACATCCGGTAGTTCAAATTTGAAATCTCTCTCAGTCACTGTAAATAATGTTGCAAAAACCTGACTTTCTTTCATTTGATCGAATAACGTTATATTTAAATTTAAAGGCGATTCTGGTGTGTCATACAATCGACCACATAGGCGCAGGGTTGCACGTTCATCAGTTGTGTCGATGTCAAAAAACATCTCAGTTAGGCGTGTGTCACGGGTTGCGAATAACAATACATCCCGCGTAATGCCCCCGTAAAGGAAAAAATCGGACATATCTGATGGAATCAGGTCAGGATCGGGCGTGTTATTGGCTTCCACACGCAGTGTTCCGGCACGATTTGGCACTTCAACAATAAACGCGGTGTAACCACCGTGATGTTCGGTCAGTAAATTATCCTCAAAGTAAACCTTTGACCGTTGGGCTACGGCATCAAACTTTACCCACAGCCGTTGTCCATCAGCATCTTCTGGTGGTTCAAAATTCAACTCATAGATCCCTGTACCACGATGATAATGCCTTTCTAAGTTGGTATCCATCGTATCTGTCGCATTCCATGTATGCGGTAATGTGACCGTTTGCCAGCTACTGTCTGTCTCAAATCGAAACCGCCAGGGTTTGTCTGATAGTGGATAGGATGCTATGTTTGAACGCTTCATTATTGCTTTACAGCCCCCGCAAGACCACGCACGAAATATCCTTGAAACAGGAAGAATACCAACAACACCGGAATGATACTCATGGACGTTCCGGCGGCGAAACCTGTCCAATCGACGCTGTGTTCGCCTTGAAACGCGTACATCCCCACAGCGAGATTGCGTAATTCTGGTTTACTCAAGGTGAACACAAGTGGAATGTTGAACTCGTTCCACGTGTTCATAAATTGGAAAATAACCACCGTTGCAACAATCGGGCGTGCTAGAGGCAAAACCAATCTAAAAGTCTGGAAAAAATTCGCACCATCAATACGGGCACTATCGAATAATTCTTCAGGAATAGTGCTGAAAAAGCTGGTGAACAGCAATACATATAATGCACCTGCGCCACCAGAAATTGCGAGAATTACACCAAAGTGGGTATTGAGCAAGCCGAGTGAGCGTACAAGGTTAAATTGTGGAATGATAATTGAGGCTATAGGGATAAATAATGTTGCGAGTATCACCCCATAAATTAGATTTCTGCCGGGGAAGCGATATCTTGCCAGCACATAGCCACACATTGACGACTTTACAACTTCTATGCTGGTGGCGGCAACCGCATAAAGCACCGTGTTGAAGAAATAACGGTTAAAGTTTGCTTCTGTCCAGGCACGCGTGTAATTTGACCATTCCCATGTTTCTGGTATCAAACGAGCACCGCTAGTGAACATATCGCGTTGGGTCTTTACAGAAGAGAACAACACCCATAAGAACGGATATAACCAGATGAACGTCAGGATGCCTAAACCGATCATCAATGCCATATTGAGCGTGAAGTATCGTCCTGGACGGAAATAGCGTTCAACAGAATTTACACTTAAATCGTCGTCATGCGCTAATTTTAGAGATGCCATTATTCTCCCCTTTAATTTTGTGCTTTACGGACGAAATAGCCCTGTGCGGTAACTGCGAGCAACACCGTTATGCCAAACAATACTGCCGCCGCCGACGCGTATCCGTAACGATAGGGTAGGTCACGAAATGCCTGATTGTATATGAAGTAAGAAACCACATAGGTGCTCTGACCGGGTCCGCCTTCGGTCGTGGCGGCGACCAATCCGAATACCTTAAGCGCATTGACAAAGCTCAAAAATACGATAATTGTGGCAACGGGACGGATAACAGGTAGTGTTACGAATGCCAATTTTTGCCATTCATTTGCGCCATCAATTGCGGCGGCTTCGTATAATTCTTCCGGCACATTTTGTAGTGCCGCCATCCAGTAAATCATATATTGTCCAAATATTTGCCAGACGGAGATCAAAATGAGTGTGATAAGCGCAGTGTCTTCTGTCCCGAGAAAATCGAACGGACGGTCAAGTATGCCGGTACTGGTCAAAACATCACTAAGTGCGCCCCGGCTATTCAGTAAGAAGTCGAACACCAAACCGGCAAGCGCTACAGGCAAAACGAGTGGAGCAAAAAACACTGTCCGCCAAATACGCTTCATCCACATCCAGCGTTGTGTAAGTAGAATAGCGATAAACAAAGATAAGGGTAATTTAATAATAGTATTGACGATTGCAAAAACTAATGTATTGCGAAAAGCGAGCCAAAACGATGAATCAGATGCGATGTCTGCATAATTTTGCAAACCTACAAAATCATCTAGTGGTCCTGTGCCTGTCCAGTTGTAAAGAGAATAGCCCATTGTAGCGATTAGGGGCCACAGCGTGAAGCCAATGTATAAGACAAGAAATGGCGCAAGGAACAATAGTATCCAAGCATAATCCCAACCACGAACACGTTTACCAAAAGGAACTTCTCTGTGTCGCCGCTTTTTTGTTTTTGTATCTTCAGTGACTGCCACTGGCTTTGCTGTCAACTGGCTCATGTCGCTTTACCTTTTTATTTAGTAGGCTTATCTGCATACTCGCGAAAGGGTGACGACTGCATCACAATCGCCACCCAAAATCATTCTTGATTTAGCCCATATCGTACATTGCAGGGTCAAAGTTGCTTACACCATCCCAGTCAGGGAATGCGAAGCAGGCAGGATCAATGCCCTCTTCTTCCAATGTTTCGAGGAACGCGAGATTTTTCTCTGCCGCAATTTCTTGTGCGACCGTAGCAAAGTCATCGCCATTAGTTAATGCCAGTACCATTTCTTCCCATTCCCAGTTACGACGCACATTTTCTGCGTTGACGAACGCTTGTGATGCGGCGACACCTTCACAGGCGATTGCCGGTTCTGGGTACTGTACGCGCATGGTCGGGCGAACATTCATGGCAATATCCACAACCTGTTGCATCACAGGATTGGTGATATAGGCACCGTTATCGGAGTATGCCAATGTGCCGAAGCCCTGTTCGAGATAATTCTGCGCGAAGTAACCATCAGGGCGGGTCATCCATTCAATGAATTGGGTTGCCGCGGTGGCATTTTCGCTAGTGCTACTGATGAAGAATTTGTTTTCACTGTTGCGTTGTGCCAGTGCGCCAGTCAGCCCATCATCTGGGTGCGGTGTTGGGGCGGCGGTTACATCCGTGAATTCATAGGTATTTGCGAATACGCTGGGCATCCATGCACCACCGAAGTAGATTGCGGCTTCGCCAAATGCCATTGCGGCACGGGTTTCGTCGCGTCCGTTTACGCCGGGGATAACGAGATCATCAGTATACAGGCTCTGGATATAGTTGAATGTTTCCAGATGACGCGGGTCATCAACGTTGTAGCGCCCAACCTGATAATCAAAGAAGCTATCTGTGTAGTTAGTACCTGCTAATGGGAACCACGTCCGTTGGAAGTGTGTGCCTTCTAGCGGTACAGCAACACAATAAGGACCGCTTTCGCGTACAGTCTGGCAGACTTCGCTCAGTTCGCTCCATGTTGAAGGAATATCGTCCACACCAAGCCCTGCATCTGCCCAGACTTGATTGTTGATGTACATATAGCCTGCGCCCCAGATTTTGTTATCATTGAAGGGGAAGCTATATACATCACCATCAATAATGTTGATCCCATCAACAAATGATCCTTCTGCCCAACGGCTCATCCAATCATCCGGGAGTACGCTGGTATCTAGTGGTTGAATCCACCCAACATCCAGCAATTCGCTTACGGTAAGTACGCGGTTTGCGCCAAGCCAGAAGAAAATGTCTGGTGCGCTACCATCATCAAACATGCGCGGTAGCGTTTCTTCATAAGCATCACGCGAGAGGGTTTCCCACACAACATTGATGCCAGTTTCTTCTTCAAACACCTGTACCGCTTCATCGTAAAAGTCTTGCTGTTCAGCGGAATAGTTCATGATCCGTAAAGTGACGGAATCTTGGGCTGTTGCCGGAACAATACCAATTGTCAACAGCATCAATAGCGTAAGTACAATTAGAGCACGTTTCATCGAAAAATTTCCTTTCTATTTTAAACGTATGGTGATAATCATTTAGGTGTTAACAATGGAAATTTGAATTTTAGCCTTAGCCCCCTTTGTCTGTCTTTCAGATAATTCAAATCTTCTCCATGCCGAATTCGGCTGGTGAAGGAAATTTGCTTTTGTATGTGACCTGTCTATGCTATGCTCACCTCTTGACAGTCACGATATTCACAGTTACTTTTGGTACGTACTGGTATGCTCTCAAGGAACCTTACATGGACATTCAACGGATTAAAGACGATGTTGCGTCGATCACTGCCGCCCCATTGCACCAAAAATTGCGTAAAGCAATCTTTGATCAGATTATGGATGGCACGCTTCAGCCAGGAGAAACGCTTCCTAGCGAACGCGCCATGAAAGAGCACTTTGGTCTTAGCCGTGCGACAGTACGCCAGGCAGTCAATAACTTGATTCAAGATGGATTTCTTCAAAGTATTGCTGGAACGGGTACCTTTGTGCTGGAGCCACCCGTTAAACCATCTTCTTCTGGTTTGATTGGTCTGATTACATCTAGTCCGAATTTCAACTTTTTCTATCCGCAGTTGACCGCGGCATTTAACCATCGTATCCGGCAGTCCGGTCATGGATTGGTGATGTCTTTGCATAATGAACAGGCAGATTTGCTCGAAGATATGGTAGAAGAATTGCTTGCTCAGAACGTGATTGCGCTTGCCATAACGCCACCCCGTTATGGTGACATGAGTAGTACGCTGTCTCGTTTGCGTCGCTTGAATGTGCCGGTTGTCTGTATTGGTCGTGCGGTAACCTCTAAAGGTATTGATATCATCGCGACAGATAATCAGGCAATTGGTTACGAAGCTACGCGTCACTTGATTGACCTCGGGCACAAACACATCGTTTATATTGGTTTGATGGGATATAGTACCGGAGACGAGCGTGTTGCGGGCTATCGTCAAGCGATGAATGACGCGGAATTGCCTCCACATATTTATCAGCTCAAAGAGGAAGCAGAATTTTTGAGTGAAGCCGTAGCGGGCGCACCACGAGAGCATCTCGCGGAACCGGCGCGCATTGCTGTACACCAGATATGGAGCGCACCTGAGAACACACGAAACCTGCCTTTGCCAACGGCTGTGTTCTGCTTCAATGACATCGTTGCTATGGGCGTTTATAAGGCACTGCGTGAACTCCGGCGTGTTATCCCGGATGATGTGTCGCTGATTTCTGTTGATAACCTGATAACTGTGCGTCATTTTGAAGTTCCACTCTCTACCTTTGCGCTACCCGGTGAAGCTATTGGTGCTCGTAGCGCGGATATTTTGCTCCGACGGTTGCAAGGTGACTCCTCACCAATTGAGACAACTTTATTACCGGCAACCTTCGTGCCGCGTGCTTCAACTGCGTCGCCCTAACGTGCTAACCAGCCCCCATCAACGGGAATAGTAGCGCCATTCAAATAATTACTTGCGTCCGATGCCAGAAACACGACTGTACCGTGTAAGTCATCTGGCGTACCCCAACGTCCAGCAGGAATACGCTCAATAATTGAAGCGTTTCGCTGTGAATCTGCGCGGAGGGCTGTGGTATTATCCGTCGCCATATAACCCGGCGCGATTGCGTTCACATTGATATGCTGACTTGCAAATTCATTTGCTAATGCACGCGTGATGCCCATGACCCCATGCTTCGATGCTGTATAGGATGGAACTGTAACGCCCCCCTGATAAGACAACATAGACGCGATGTTTATTATTTTTCCTCCACCTTGGGCTACCAGATGTTGTGCCACCGCCTGACAAAGGAAGAATACTGACTTCAGGTTGATCTGTATTACGTCATCCCACTCAGTTTCGCTAAATTCAAGAGCTGGACTACGGCGAATGATTCCAGCGTTGTTGACGAGAATATCGACCCGTCCAAGTGCATGTACAACCGCCCCAACCGCATCCGTAATCTCATCTACTGTCGCTGAAATAAGATCAAGCTGAATATGGATGTAACGTCGTCCCAGATCACTAATTTCCTGACCCGTTTGCGTGTCATCGCTAATACCAAGACCGGCAATATCTGCACCAGCCTGTGCAAGCGCAATTGCCATACCCTGCCCAAGTCCTCGACTGGGTCCGGTAATCAGCGCAACTTTGCCATCGAGGCGAAATTGGTCGAGAACAGTCATTGTTAATGCCCTAAATTTCTGAGCATCGGCACGGTATTATTAACCCATCCAGTATCGGGGTCTGCACTTACGCCTTGAACACGGTGTTCCCCGGCGAGTATCCACAGATAATATGAACTGAAGCCAGGCGCGCCGGCGTATGTGTGATACCCGTGTGGCATCATCAAGATGGTGTTATCCCGCACTGTGTGATTGTCTTCATAACCTTCGCCATAATGACGGGCAATACCGAATCCGTTATCGGGTGATACTTTGAAGAAATACATCTCCTCATGGAAGACTTCTGAACCTTCGTCTTTTTCGTGCTTGTGCGCGGGGTAGGTACTCCAGTTTCCACTGGGTGTAAATGTTTCCCCAACAATCAAGCGCCGTGCCGATAAGTCTGGTTGACCATCTTGTGTGAGAATTTGATGGAAGTTCCGGCTAAAGTTTGCCGCTCCCCAACGTCCTGCTACGATCTGGTCAGGCGAGATGAGGTATGGGTCAGTGGCTAAATCACTCGGTGCGCTACAAAGTGCGATTTGTACGTTACCCACACCTTTCAGCGTGTAATCCATATTTGCGGGAATGTACACACTGGTGGGTTTTCCACTAAATACATTTGGACGACTGCCGATTTTCTCAAAGGTTGTTGAGCCAGCTGTAATTGTTGCTTTTCCACCCAATATCACAGCCAGAATTTCACGATCTGCGCTGTTGTCTTGCACGGTCTGCCCATCATTTAAGTTCACAAGTTGAAAATCTAGCAGATTGCATGGATTTGAATCCAATGTATTTATGCCAGTTTCGTTCTTCAAAGACGTGAAATAAGTCATTTGTTGCCTCTCATTTTGCATCCGGTCCCCAGAAATCTGGAGCCTCATCGAGTAATGCCATAATAGTTTCTAGTGCAAAGTAATCGCCGAAAATTGTGTATGTATCAATACCATAGTCATGTGGCAAATGTTGTGTGCCGTGTAGAAACAACCCCTGTGCCTCTTCGCGTTGATCGAATGCGTTTTGTATAAGAAGTTTGGTTCTATCACGCGCGGCGTTGAGATAGGTATTGTCGCCAGTAAGCCGTGCCAATCGCACCATTCCTCCTGCCGCAATTGCATCTGCCGAGCTGTCTGGTATGTAGGGCATATGGGATGGCAAGCTAAAATCCCATGGGGCTATTTCGTCGGATTTTACTGCATTTAAATAATAAGTTGTTGCGTCCTTTGCAATATTTTTAAAAGCTGTTTCATCTGTCCATTCCGCCGCCATCGTAAAACCATAAATTGCCCATGCCTGTCCACGCGCCCACACAGAATTATCGGCATAACCCTGGTGTGTTTTCGGTCCAATAGGTGAGGCGGTTTTCGCGTCAACAAGGTATGTGTGATACGTTGAACCATCCTCGCGCATTAAATATTGCTTGGAGGTTTGTGCATGGATGGTGGCTACTTCCGCATAACGGGGATCACCGCTTTCGCGTGATGCCCAGTAGAGCAAGGGTAGGTTCATCATACAGTCGATGATAAAGCGCCCATTTTCAGATTCGTCTTCGGGTTCGCCCCACGCCTGTATATAACCGCCTATTGGATTAAACCGATCACATAGCACATCGGCGGCTCGGATCGTGAGTTTATGTGCATTTGTATTATCCGTAATCTGCCAGCTTGCCCTTGCACTTAACGTAAAGAGGAACCCTAAATCATGATTCAACCGTATTTTGTTATTAAGGCGGGCTTCAAATGTGTCTGTCACGGATTGTGCATTGGCTATGTCTTTTTGCGAACGAGAATGGTATGCAGTCAACCATAAAATTCCCGCCCAAAATGATGCCAGCCAATTTTTATTTGGTGTAAGTTGGTAAGATGTTTTTGAGTCACCATATGATGGAAATTGACCATCAAAAAGGCGATAGTTACGCCTTGAGCGCTCAAACGATTTCTGCAATATCGCCACACTTGTGTTTTTAAAATCGACTGTTTTGTCCACTCGGAACACTTTTCTCACAGAATAACTGATAATAACTGGTACAAAACTGTACTGTTTGGTTCTATCTGGTACGTACCAATATGCATAAGATTAACAAAAATTAATCTGTGTGTCAAGTAAACCTATTCAAGTCTAAAATGAGGCTGATTAAATTGTTATATTCGTAAAATTAATTTTGAGGGCAGTTTATCTATGGCTGTTAAACGTGATCCTGATAACTTAGAAAAAAAGTATCTTCATGAGCAATTGAATCTGTCGAAAAAAAGTGTTTTGGAAATCGGGTGTGGTGATGGACGCTTGACTACACGCTACCATAAGATTGTGGGAAAAATAATCGGCATAGATGTGGCACTCGAGACCCTGAAAATTGCGAGGGAGAGGGGGCTTCCTCGAACACGTTTTCTCTCTGCAGATGCTTTACAGCTACCATTTGCTTGTTGTTCATTTGATTCAGTCATTTACGCTTGGTCATTATGATGAATCCCTCAATCGAGCATGGTTCATGCTCTTAAAGAAACATGCAGAGTCCTTCAAGCGGGCGGTATTCTGATTGATCTTCGTCCACGCCATGAGAACCAAATTATTGAGCTAATCAACGACGGACAAGCTGAACGCATTGCTGTTTATGCAGACGATCACCGCATTAATAAAGATGTTGCAGTCGATGAGGCTATCGCTACAGTGGTTGAGTCTCATCTCTTTAGTTTAGAGCGAAGCATAATGTTTGAATATGTCACAGACTACGAAACTGGTACTGAATTGATGGATTATTTTTTTACGCGAAATCCCCCCGTACACCATTCTCCTGAAATTGTTGAGAAAATAGCGCTGGCTGATAAGAACGTAAACACAACGTTACGTTTCACAAATGATATGGAACTAAAATGCTACCTTAAAATTGATAAATGACATTTTGTAACCGTAATATGTCCTAACTTAACCTTTCAGGGATTTGCGCTATTTCAACGTTAAAATCACAATTTCTTGAAGTAAACCATTCATCATTGACATACTAACCCCTCCGTTCTATTCCTGTGGATGTGCTTGTGGATATTGCCACCCTAATTAGCAAGGCGGGCTCGGATTACTGGAAACAACGTGCTGATGAGCTACTGACGGGCGAGTTCCGCCGAGAGTATACAATCCCACTGGAGATTTGAGGTCTACGAGCAATGATATATTGCCGTTAGACAATCTTGCGATGATATGTATTTGGCGAAGTTTTTCCAATCCTTCAACCGCATTTGATCAGGGATTAAAACGATGCCATATGTGATACAAATGGTCAATTTGTGATTCTGATAGGTTGGTAATCTCAAATTTGGTGTGTATTCAACAGCGATGTAGCATACTGACGGTTTGCTCCATATGAAGACAGCGGGAACATGCTACTTAGAAGCGTTACGTGTGATGGCGCGTATCAAATCCACTATATTTCGTGATGTCCTAGATTTTGCACGGAGTCGCTACGATGTTGACTGGAAAACCTATCATGTATCGGCAGAATTAGTAAAAGTCCCTCCGGCAATTGATTTGGCCGATGCTCAATTGCCGGATCTGCTTAATCAGTTTGACGCGCGACAAGTATTGCATGTGACATACGGCTCGGTTTTAGATCAGTTCAAACATGATCTAAATGCAATGCTTCAAACCTATGAATCTGATTACCATACAGGACTTAAAAGCATTTTGAGCGTCATTTATCGGCAATGTCAAACTTGTAATAAATTTACTTTTATGGTTATTCAGACACAGCGTACTGCAGAGCGCGGAAGCGTGCTGATTCGAGGTGATTGAGTAAGGTTGCGCTTAATCGCTCAGGTGAACGGTTCGCTATGGACGCAAAAATCTGCTCATGCTCAAAATGCATTACCTGAAAATCGCGTTGTTTATACTTGGGCACAATCGAAACCAATTGAACATGGACATTCAATTGTTTAAACATAGCTAACATACGGGGTGGACCGCCTATTTCAATCAGGCGCTCATGAAACTGACGATCTAAATCTAGGTAGTCTCCTACTATATTTTGCCAGATTCCATCACAAGAATCGAGCAATGTATTCATTTGAAAGTGGATGTCTTCTACAAAAGTATAATCTTCGGGCGTAAGATACTTAAAAATACATAGTGCAACATAAAGTTCAAACGAACTACGAATCTTATAATTTTCTTCGAGCTTGCTCACACTGGTTTCTGCAATATATGTACCGCGACGTGCTTCAATTGTAACAAGACCTTCTAATTCAAGCCTTTTGAGTGCGGTTTTTAATGGGGTACGGCTAACCTGAAGGCGAGCCTCTAATTCTGTTAAATGTAGGCGTTGTCCGGGTACGAAATTCTGATTGATAATCAGTTGACGAAGTACTTGATAAACTGCATCACTGAGGTTCGGTGTATCTATGGGGTTAAGAATAACAGAATTGTCCACAGGTGTACTACCTATCCATCTATTGCCTACATAATGCAAGTATAGGGCATTGAATATCACTTCTCAAGCCATAAGTCATTTTGCATAATGATCAGTAGTTTAACGCAAATAACAGCAAAACTGAAATTTCAGTTCTGGTGTACATAATTGCTGATTGTAATCCATTACGTGGAAAATCGGAAAAACGAGTGTGAAATATGTCACTTATTTGACAAATGCCCTCAAAATGATTACTTTTATCTGAAATCTAAAATTTCAATTATTCTCAAAAATATCGGAAATTTCATTTGAATCCCAATTTTTATTTTCACGATTTGCTTATATCAGCGGAGCAGGTGTGGTCATGATGCCACAGGTTCCTGTTGTTGTTGGTGTCGGCACAACGCCCATATCTTCTGAACGCAAAGATAGCACATTGCGTGATTTAACTGCGGAAGCTGTACTTGATTGTATAGCTAATGCTGGTTTAGAAGACCTCAAAGCGGTGCAACATGGGATTACCAGTTATGAAAGTGACCACTTTAACTTACAGATGACGCTTGGTGCCATCTTACATGATACCCTCGGCATGATTCCAACGCCGAATGTGCGTGTAGAAGGTGGTGGGGCAACTGGCGCATTAGCCTTACGTACGGCGTGGGCATACATTCAGAGTGGCTTGTGTGAATCTATATTGGTTTATGGATGCGAGAAGAATGGTCGTGGTGTGTCATCAAAAACTGCCAATCAATTATTCGCGCTATCGGCAGATGTGGACTGGGAAATGATGGTTGGTGGTACATATACCAGCTTTTATGCGGCGATGATGCAGGCACATATGGCTGAATTCGGCACAAAGGAAGAACATTTCGCTCATGTGGCGGTGCGTAATCGGAAAAATGCCACCTATAACCCGATTGCACAAAAACCGATGGATATCACGATTGACGATGTAATGGCATCGCGCCCGGTAGCAGAACCCTACAAATTGTATGATTGCAGTCTTTTGAGTGATGGTGCCGCATGTATCTTGTTAGCAAGCGAAACATGGGCAAAGAACCATAGCCCTAAGTTTCAGCAACGCCCATCTGTGTATTTTAGCGCGACAGGATGTGGTACAGACACGATGCGTCTGGGAGATCGCTATCCTAATATAACTAACTTTCGTGCGAAACGTCATGCCGGACAACAAGCCTACCAAATGGCTGGAATTACAAATCCGATTGAAGAAATTGATGTCGCCGAACTCTATGATAGTTATAGTGGTGTAGAGATTCAAGCTGTTGAAGATTTGGGTTTTGTGGATGCCGGTTCAGGTGGACAAAGTGTCGTAGAAGGCACCTTTGATCTGGATGGGCAATTGCCGGTAAATACCAGCGGTGGCTTGTTGGGGCGTGGAGCACCGGTGGGCGCTACGGGCATTTTACAAGCTATCGAAATTGTTCAGCAGTTATGGGGCAATGTAGACGAACGCCGTCAGGTCAAGAACGCAAAACGTGGTCTGACTGATACACATGCAGGGATCGCGAGTATTAGTGTCGTGAATATCTTTGAGCGCAGAGATTGAGTTGTGATGTCGAATAAGGTGACCAGCAAAGTAGATGTTCAAACAATAGCTTCTGATGGGCAGGATGCATGGGCGGACTTTCGTCAGGTTGAGCGTCTGAATCTTGAGTTTAGTCAGCATTATGTCTACAGTCTCGGCAAATATTCGCGTTTTTTTATCGAACTCGAAAATGGGCGTTTTATGGGCACACACTGTGTCACCTGCGGTAAGATTTATGCACCACCACGCCCACTGTGCCCTGATTGTATGACAATCAGTGAATGGGTGGAACTCTCCGGTGTCGGCACAGTCACCACATATTCAGTGCTACATTTTGCGCCGAATACTAATGACGATGTGCGGGCTTTAGAGACACCTTACATACTCTGTTATGTACTGCTTGATGGCGCGTCAACGCTCTTTCCGCATATACTAAATGCATCACTAGAAGACGTAAAAATCGGGATGCGTGTCAAGGTCGCTTTTACCCAGAATTCTGTACAACATCCGATTCATTTAATGGCATTTGAACCAGTGGAAAACGCATGAGTGTACGCAAACAAAAACTCATCAATGATCCAAATACATTATTATCCGATATGCTTGCAGGCTTTAGTGTCGCCTATGCTGATATTGTACGTTTGACGGATAATGGACTCATTGTGCGCCGTCACCCTAAAGCGCAAGGAAAAGTTGGTTTAGTGATTGGTAACGGGAGCGGGCACGAACCCGCGATGATCGGTCTTGTTGGCGAAGGCTTGTTCGATGTCAATATTCCGGGTGAGATATTTACTGCACCGGGACCGGAGCGCATTGTTGATGGCATCAAAGCGGCGGATTATGGCGCGGGTGTATTAGTATGTGTGTCGCATCATGCGGGCGATCTAATGAACGCTGAAATGGCGCTCGAATTATGTGATATGGAAGATATTGATGATGTGGAAATGGTCGTGCTGTACGACGATATTTCCAGCGCACCCAAAGGACAAGAACCAGAACGACGTGGAACGGCTGGTTTATTCTTCGTCTGGAAGATGCTCGGCGCTTTTGCAGAAACCAGCGATGATTTGCAAGCGTGTAAGATCGTCGCGGAAAAAATTCGTGATAACACTCGTACTCTAGCCCTTGCCCTAACATCCTGTGCCAGTCCGGTAACAGGCGAAGTCATGTTTGAGATTGCTGACGATGAGATGGAAATCGGCATGGGGGTGCATGGGGAAATGGGTATGGGACGACAAAAAATCGTCACTGCCGAGGAAACAATCGATTTAATGCTCCCACCAATTTTAGACGATTTGCCTTTCACAGAAGGTGATGATGTGCTGGTGATGCTCAACAATAGCGGCAGTATGACCTTGATGGAACTGTATATCCTGTATAAACGGGTTGCTGAAACATTGACCGAGAACGGTATTTCAATCTATAAATCGTGGATTGGACCCTATGCGACAACGCAAGAAATGGCGGGCTTCGCGCTTTCCTTATGCAAAGTGGACGATCAACTGAAACAATTGTGGGACGCGCCGGCAAATGGTGCTTCTGTAAAGCAACGATGAACACAATAAGCACACAACAATTACGGGCGATGGTCAAAGCGATTGCAGACCAGATTAGCGAGAATCGTGATTTGCTCAACCGGCTGGATTCAGCATTAGGCGATGGCGATCATGGGACAAGCATCAGCACGGCATTTGAGTCTGCTGTACAACAGGTCGATAAATTAGATGATGATGCTTATGCGTCAGATATTTTGAAAGCGACTGCCTCTGCCCTAATGAACCGTATGGGTGGAGCATCCGGCGCATTATTTGGCACACTATTTATGAAAGCCGCCCTTACTGCCAAGTCTCACGATCATTTAGATAAATCAACGTTTGACTCGCTGTGGAAAGCAGGATTAGACGGCGTAAAAAGTCGGGGAAAATCCGATGTGGGCGACAAAACAATGGTTGATGCGCTGAGTCCGGCAGTGAGTGCCTTTAATGAGGCATCAGACTTCAAAAATGGGTGGCAGGTTGCGGCAGAAGCGGCACAAGGCGGTGCAGAAAATACTAAAGAAATGATCGCCAAGCACGGGCGGGCTAAATTTACCGCTGAACGTGCCATTGGGCATCAAGACGCGGGCGCAACGTCAATTGCATTGATGTTTGCGGCAATACATATGTACTGGCATACAATAGAGGATCAGGACTAATGGCAAAGTATAAGTTGCGGGTTGGCTATATCGGAACATCAATCAAGCCTTATTTTGCGAGTGAATATAATCAACGTGGACGGGCAATTGATGGACTGGAAAAGTTAGCGAATGACCTCGATTTTGAGCTTGTTGCAGTACACGATGAAGTCATGACCGAAGAAGGGTCAGCACGAGCCGCAGAGTATTTGCGCGACAACGAAGTGGATTTTCTGCTGATTCAGACTGCCGCCTGTAGCATGGGTGAACAATTGTTACCACTCGTAAAAGCCGCACCCCGCCTCGGATTGTGGTCAACGCCTGACCCTGAGCAAGAGGGTGAAATTAAGATACATTCGGTGGTATCTATGAGCCACTTCGCGGCAATCTTAAAACGATACCTCAAGCATGAAGATATTCCCTTTAAATGGTTTTATGGGCATGTAGAAACTGAAGATTTCCAGACACGCTTTTCCGTGACGGTGCGTGCCCTCACCGCAGTGAAAAATATGGAACGGTCACGTATCGGCTGGATCGGTAATTTGTCCCCCGGTTTTAATGACATGATTTTTGATGAGCGTCTGTTGCGTAGCCGCATGGGGATTAGTGTCCTTCCACACGAATTAGCAGAATTGGTTACGCGTGCTAAAGCCTATGATCCTGAGCCGGTGAGCGCAACCGTTAATGAAATTAGATCTGCCGCATCAGAGATCACCGTGACAGAAAATAGCGCCTTTGACCGCGTGACCCGCCTCTATTTGGCGATGCGCGATATGGCAAGTGAATACAATTATGATGCGCTTGCAGTGCAATGTTGGCCCAACTTCCAAACCTATTTCAAAGTAGCGCCCTGCATGGCATATAGCTGGCTCGGCAGTGAAGATGGCGTTGCCGTCTCGTGTGAAGGCGATGTTCTAGGCGCGGCGAGCATGTACTTGCTCAATGTGCTGACGGGCAAAAAAGGGTCGTCCACATTGCTCGATATGACCGCGCTTGATCCAGAAACCAACGCGATGTTGATGTGGCATTGTGGCGTGTCTCCGCGTCATTTCGCCAATGACGATGGTATTAAATGGGTCGATCATGTCACGCTTGGGCGCAATAGCGATGATGGTCCTTATGGCATTTCTGGTGACCAAGTTTTCGCCGCACAGGAAACCACCGTGAGTTATATCGGCGATGATGGCAGTAGTTTGCTCGTCATCCATGCCGACATCATCGAGCATCATAAAAAAGGATTTGATGGTACACGCGGGTGGTTCTCCGAATTTGAATTAAACAAAAAACCAGTCAGTTTGATGGATCTGATTAATACATTAACTGTACGCGGACATGAACATCATTTCGCCGTCGGTCAGGGAGATGTGACCGATGAATTGATGGAGTTCGCCGCATGGAAGAATATGCGCCTTATTGAACATATCCCGAAAGCTAACTATTTACAACGAGAAGGCGTTAATGTTTAGGTGAAGAACTCTCAATTCTGAGAGATATTCAAAATTATTCAATATGAGTAAAAAGGAAGCAAAATGATTAAAAAACGGACAATTATTCTTTTACTCCTACTGGCGTTGCCACTGTCGCTGTTTGGGTCAACACTTGCCCAGGACGACGACATGATGGAGATGGATCCTCCGCCCGGCTTTGAAAGTTGGGAAGAAGTGGTTGAAGAAGCAAGTGGTGGTACTGTCAACTGGTATATGTGGGGTGGGTCAGATGAAATTAATGATTTCGTTGATACCTTCTACGGTGAACCCTTAATGGAAGAATATGGCATTACGTTAAATCGTGTGCCCCTCGCAGATACAGTCGATGTCGTTAACCAAGTGCTGAGTGAAGCCGAAGCCGGTATTGAAGGTGATGATGGTTCCGTTGATCTGATCTGGATCAATGGTGAAAACTTCTTCACCCTTCGTCAGGCTGACTTACTTTATGGACCATGGTCAGAGAATATCCCCAATAGCGTGCTCGTAGATTGGGAAAATCCGGCAATGAATCTGGACTTTGGTCGTCCTGTCGATGGTTATGAAAGCCCATGGTCAGGTGCCCAGTTCCAATTTGTTTATGACACCGCCCGTATGAGCGAAGAAGACCTCCCGCGTAGCTATGCAGAATTAACCGAATGGATTGAGGAAAATCCAGGACGTTTCACCTACATTGCCCCGGGTCCCGGTGCCTTCCAGGGTACACGTTTCGTTAAGCAAGCACTCTACGAAGTCAGTGGTGGACAAGAACAATGGGTTGGTGATTTCAATCAGGAACTGTACGAAGAACACGCACCAGCATTGTGGGAACTTCTCAATAGCTGGGAAGACAACCTGTGGCGTGGTGGTGAAACTTATCCTACGAATGTCAACGAACTCCATGAACTGTTCGCTAATGGCGAAATTGACTTCACACTGACACAGGCGATTGCTGGTGCCGGTCCGATCATTGATGCCGGCCAGGTACCGCCAACAAGCCGTGCGTTCGTCTTCGATGACAACATGATCGGTGATTTCAACTATGTCGCAATTCCATTCAACGCGCCAAACAAAGCCGCCGCGATGGTACTGGCGAACTTGATCTTGCGTCCTGATCGTCAAGCGGAACAGGTCTTACCGGAAAATGGTTTCGGTCTTGGTTTTGCTATCGACGTGAGCCGTGTAGAAGATGAAGCCGCAGTTGAAGCGCTTGAAGAAGCGATCAACAATCTCGGTGAAGCCGCCGCAGATCCGGCTGATCTATCGGCATCACTGGTATCAGATATTGCCGCTGAATATCAAGCATTGATCGAAGCAGACTGGGAATCTGCCGTTCTGTTAAACGACTAATGTCACATCAATAATCACAATCAGGGGTGCAAATCGCTTGCATCCCTGACATTCTTTTAACTAAATTCTTGTCAATGTAATTAAGGACTGTGCAGATGAGTTGGGAACGCTGGCGCATACCCGTGATGCTTGCGCCGACAATGGCAGTCATCATTGTTTTATTCATCGGCGGGTTGCTCTATGGATTTTTGCAAAGCCTCGGATGGCAACCGCGTATCGGAAATTTTGACCTTTCGCTGGATGCATATATTTCCATCATGACATCCGAGCGATATGCAGAGCAATTCTGGTCAGGTTTAGCCTTAACCCTGTGGGTCAGCTTTATCAGTACATTTGCTTCAGCCGTAATCGCCATCATCGGCGCTTTGCTCATCCGTAGCACGGCATTAGGCAAACGTATTTCAACTTTTTTGTTTCAACTCAACCTACCAATTCCACATGTTGTCGCCGCTATTGGCATCTTGTTTTTATTCTCGCAAAGTGGCTTCTTATCGCGCATCGGCGCAGAAGCCGGTTTAATCAATTCCCCGGGTGATTTTCCAGTCATGGTACGTGACCGTTTTGGGATCGGCATTATTCTGGCATACATATGGAAAGAAATTCCGTTCATCGGCGTGATCGTACTCGCAATTCTACAATCATTGGGCGAGGACTATGAGGATATTGCCGCGACACTTGGCGCGAACAGATGGCAACGCTTCCGTTTTGTCGTCTTACCGTTGATTATGCCCGGCTTACTTTCCGCGTCGATTATCGTCTTCACATTTACCTTCGGCTCGTATGAAATCCCTGCAATTTTGGGTGTGCGCTCCGTGCGTATGTTACCCGTAATGTCACTAGATTTTTTCCGTAATCCTGATCTGAACGCCCGTACAGAAGGCATGGCGATGAGTATGATTATTGCCTTTGTTGCGTTGATTATGGTGCTCATTTATATGTGGATTAGTCGCCGTTCCGTTAGGGAAAGTTAGCCACACATGACCACAAATATTGAAGAAACACCGCAAACAGATACCCGCGCAAGAATGGCAGCGCTGTTTCGGTATACCGCACTTTTTCTATTGCTATTCGGGCTATTTTTGCCGTTCATCGCATTTGTCATCAATTCGTTTTCGTTTCGCTGGTTCTATCCACAATTTATTCCTAATGAATGGAGTGTGGAGGCATGGAACAGTGTATTAGACGATCAACTATATAGTGCATTACAAAACAGTGTCGTTATCGCTGTGAGTGTTACGGTTGTTTCGCTCATCATTGGTGTACCTGCCGCCCGCGCATTAGGCTTATATCAATTTCGGGGTAAGCGTGTCGTCGAATTCTTGATCCTCGCGCCGACTATTGTGCCGGGGATTGCTGTTGCGATGGGCTTGAATATTAATTTTTTGCGCTGGGGTTTTTCCGGTGAGGTCTTCGGGGTAATGCTCGTACACCTTGTCCCTGTGATGCCCTATGTTGTACTCACGCTTTCCGGCGTATTTGCGAATTACAATCCAGAATTTGAGGAGCAAGCGCGAACGCTGGGCGCAGGAATATTCTCGACATTTCGCTATGTGACTTTTCCGGCGATTTTCCCCGGTCTTGTGGTCGCAGGGTTATTCGCTTTTCTTGTTTCATGGGGGCAATACATCCTGACATTCTTGATCGGTCAGGGGCGTGTAATCACCATGCCAATTCTACTATTTACAACCATTCCGGGTGGTAAAAATCCGAACATCGCGGCAATGTCTTTAGTCTTTATTGCACCTGCCGTTCTTATTCTGATTTTGACCTCGCGCTATCTTTCCGGCGAATCCAACACAGTGGGAGGATTTGGACAACTATGACACATGTCAAACTGGAACATCTCGTCAAGATATATCCGGGTACAACAAAACCCGCAGTCAATGATTTTTCATTAGATATTCCAACCGGTAAATTGGTTGCTTTTCTAGGACCGTCCGGATGTGGCAAAACGACCACACTGAAAATGATCGCGGGGCTTATTCGTCCATCAGGTGGCAGGATCACATTCGATGGTGATGATATTCTCCCGATTCCGACTGAAAAACGCGGCGCGGTGATGGTTTTTCAGAATTATCTACTGTTTCCGTATATGTCTGTCGGCGATAACGTCGGTTTCGGTCTAAAGATGCGCGGCGAAGACAAAAACATCATCAAACAACGTGTCCACGAAATGCTTGATCTCGTAAAATTACCGGACATTGCCAAGCGCCGTCCAGCACAACTATCCGGTGGTCAACAACAACGTGTGGCGTTGGCACGGGCACTCATCACTGAACCGCGTGTGTTATTGCTCGATGAACCGTTAAGTAACCTGGATGCTCACCTACGTGATGAAATGCGCGAACTCATCCTCACAATTCAGCGTGAACTGAAAATCACGACTATTTTTGTCACGCACGATCAAGAGGAAGCGGTTTTGCTTGCAGATCAAGTCGCGTTAATTTTTGAGGGGGTCTTACAGCAATACGCTAACCCTGCGGAATTTTATCAACGCCCAATCTCTGAAGAGGCGGCACGGTTCTTCGGTGGGGTGAACTTTATCCCCGCGAAACGCCAGCAGAATAATATCGAAACCAGTGCGGGCACATTTAATTTCAACGCCAGTGGATCTGCTGAAGCACCAAATGGCGATGTTACATTGACCATTCGACCAGAACAAATTCAACTGGGAGAAGCACCCGGCGCAAACACCTATATGGGTAAGGTACGGGAACGTATCTATGTGGGCACATATACCCGTTACAAAATCACGTTAGGCGATCATGAAATCGAGGCGATTCGTAGTGCAGAATTACCTGGTTCAATCAATGAAGGTGATGAGGTTAGCGTCCATCTGCCACCAGATAGAATTTGGGTGGTTCCAAAAGTGCATTGATGTTGTGCTGTATCCTATATTGCCTACAATGGACGACGTGTAATCGTCAGATTGAAACGAACATAGTCGAACCTGCCTCCATATTTATTGCTTTTACGCAGTATATGATCTCGCTTAAAGAGGGTGTTTGATTTGTCTGTACTCCATTGAAGTTGTTCTGAGAACATATTGGCAATGCTCGACAACGAGATCTATTGAATAATACGAATGCAAACTAGAAAGCAACCATCTTATGACAGTTCCACCACTCGCAGGGTTAAAAGTCATTGATCAGACTCAAGCATTAGCGGGACCATATTGCGCCATGATTCTGGGTGATATGGGCGCAGATGTTATCAAAATTGAACGCCCCGGTGTTGGCGATCAATCACGCCAATGGGCACCCCCGTATATTGGTGATCAAAGTTGTTATTATCTCGCGGTCAATCGTAACAAGCGGGGTATCGCGTTGAACATTACCGCTGAAGAGGGACGGGACATCATCTATAAATTGGTCAAAGATGCTGATGTGTTTCTGACGAACCTCGCGACAACACGCTCCCTTAAAAAGTATGGGATCGACTACGAGACGTTAAAGGCTATTAACCCGCGTTTGATCTATGCATCCATCAGCGGTTATGGACGCACAGGACCCCGCGCAGGACAACCGGGGTACGACCTTGTTTCTCAGGCAGAATCCGGCACGATGGCGATTACGGGTGAACCTGATGGTGCGCCGATGCGCTTCCCGACACCAATTGCGGATATGACCTGTGGTTTGTTCACCCTTATTGGCGTGCTAGGCGCGTTGAATGCTAGACATAGTAGCGGTAAAGGGCAATTTATCGACAGTTCCTTACAAGAAGGGCAGATGACCTGGCTGGAAAATTATGCTGGCGAGTATTTCGCCACTGAGGAAGACCCACCAAGGCGCGGTAATCGGCATCCACAGGTTGTACCGTATGAAGCGGTTCAGGGAAGCGATGGCGATTGGTTTATTCTCGGTGTCGGGTCAGATAATCTGTGGCAAGCATTTTGCCGATATGTTAAACGTGATGACCTTGCACAAGATGAGCGCTTTACGACCAATGCTAAACGTATTGCAAATTATGAGGCACTGCTCCCAACAATTCGAGAGATTATCCAACAACGCACAACAGACACATGGTTGACTGACTTACGTAGTGTGGGCATACCCTGTGGACGTATCAACACTGTCAAAGAGGCGCTGACCGATCCTCATGTCATCGAACGTGGCATGATCGTTGAATTGGATCATCCGGCGATTGGCATGGTGAAATCGCTAGCGACCCCTGTGCATCTAGCAGATACACCACTGATCTATCATCGGCATCCACCCACATTAGGCGAACACACCGATCAAGTTGTTGCGGAACTTGGTTTTGATGATGGACAAATCGCACAATTACGCAATCAAGGAGTCATCGCATGAGCCATTTAGACCGTTTTCCAAAGCTCACCGAAGCTGAATATAAACACATACTCCGTATTCCACAGGGACGTGTACGTTGTGTGATCGACACGGATGCCCGTAACGAAATTGACGATCAATTTGCGCTGGCATGGGCATTACTCTCGCAAGATCAACTACAGATCGAAGCGATGTATGCCGCCCCCTATTCATTCCGTAATCGGTTGGAAGAAATTCGTCTTGCAGATGAGCTTCGTCAACGCGATACACCGCTCACCGCTGAAGAACAACGCCTTGTCGGTTTGTATAACGCGCAATTGGATCGTCTTTCTGAAAAAGGGCTTGATGTGCACAACGAAGCACAGATTGACCCGCAGAGCGTGACGATGGTGACAGCGGGTGTGGGGATGGAGAAAAGTTATGAAGAAATCCTGATTGTGTACGATAAGCTCAGTATGGCACATGAAGATAAGGTCTTTCGTGGGTCAGACCGTTACCTTGAATCGTATGATACGCCGGTACAAAGTGAAGCGGTCGATCATCTGATTGCAACCGCACGGACCGCATCACCGGATGAGCCACTCTATATAGTCGGTATTGGCGCGACAACCAATATCGCTTCTGCATTATTGCTTGCGCCGGACATCATCAAGAATATCGTCGTCACCTGGACAGCCGGTTATCCGACAACGGTGATGGATACTTTCCAGTATTCCTTCAATATGGAACAGGATATGTTGTCGTCGCAACTGCTGTTTGATAGTGGTGTGCCGTTGGTCTATTTCCCCGGCTTTCATGTGGGCGCACAGCTAGGTATTTCTCTGCCAGAGATGGAGGCATGGGTCAAAGGGCAGGGTGCGATGGGCGATTATTTGCATGAACTGTATATCGACAACCCACATTATCCATTTCAGGGCTTCGATGACCATTTCGGACGGGTATGGATTATCTGGGATTTAGTCAATTTCGCTTGGTTGATGCAACCGGACTGGGTGCCGAGTTATTTTATTGATACGCCCTACCTGACTGCCGATCAAAAATGGTTGCGTAAGGATGCCCCGCGTCACATCATGCGCGAAGGCTTAGACCTTAATCGTAACGCCATTTACCGTGATTTCTTTCGTAAGCTGGCGAGCCATGCCAATACCTGAGTACAGCGAACTGAACGAGGCTAACATTTAAGATGCTTACAGTACCGGAAAATTATATCCATCTGCACCCTGATGTTGAAAATATGCTCACCTCTGAGCGCCCACTATACATTGGTGGACGTTTCGCATCAGCGCATAGTGGCAAAACGTTTAACAGTGTTGATCCATCGACAGAGCAGGTGATCGCGCAGGTTGCTGAAGGGGATAAAGCTGATGTTGATCTTGCAGTGCAAGCGGCACGGAACGCCTTTGAAGGAGATTGGCGATACAAGCTCACCGCCGCCGAACGGAGCAAATTAATCTGGCGCTTGGCTGATTTGATCGAAGAGCGTGGAGAAATCCTCGCTCAATTAGATTCGCTGGATACGGGTAAACCCTACGAGACAACCCTGACGGTAGATGTCCCGCTTTCTGCTGAACATTTCCGCTATTATGCGGGCTTTCCCACCAAGATCGAAGGCGCCACCATTCCTGTGAGCACGCTGGGGATGTTCAATTACACTCTACGCGAGCCGATTGGCGTGTGTGGATTGATTGTCCCCTGGAATTACCCACTACTTATGGCGAGTTGGAAGATTGCCCCGGCTCTGGCGGCGGGCAATTGCATCATCCTCAAACCCGCAGAGCAAACCCCCTTAAGTGCCCTTTATTTAGCACAACTTTTTGAAGAAGCGGGTTTTCCGCCCGGTGTGTTCAATGTGGTCAATGGTTTTGGTAATGTCGTTGGTTCTGCATTAGTGGAACATGCGGGTGTGAACAAAATCGGCTTTACGGGCAGTGTGGCAACAGCAAAAACGATTATCCGCAGTTCAGCCGACACACTAAAACGGGTATCGCTTGAACTCGGCGGTAAAAGCCCGAATATCGTCTTTGCGGATGCTGACCTTGACAAAGCAAGTGTGGGTGCGACATGGGCGATTTTCGGCAATAACGGGCAATCGTGCACGGCGGGAGCGCGTCTTTACATTGAACGCAAGGTGTTCGATCAGGTAGTTCAGGGCATGGTGGATGAAGTCGAAAAAATCGATGTCGGTGCAGGAATGAATACACAACAACCGAATCTCGGTCCGGTCATCAGCGAAACACAGCTCAAGCGTGTGATGGGTTATGTTGATGAGGGCTTTAGTGCGGGTGGAGAAGCTGTCACGGGTGGTAAGCGGATGACCGGCACGGGCTATTTCATTGAACCGACCATTTTTGTCAATACCACCGATGACATGAAGATCAATCGAGAGGAAATTTTTGGTCCGGTCGTGTGTGCGATGCCGTTTGATGATGTGAATGACATTTTGAAGCGGGCAAACGATACTAAATTTGGATTAGCGGCGGG
>DAOTXB010000752.1:0-2548 GCA_034435575.1 Anaerolineae bacterium | reverse complement strand
GGATAATATTCGGGTCAATTGTGTGTTACCGGGGTCGGTTGATACGCCATTGTTACGGGGTGGGGCGGCGACCTTCGCAGATGATGGCGATGTGCAAGCGGTAATCGACTCCTGGGGGGAATTTCATCCGATTGGTCGGGTGGGGCAACCGGAAGAAATCGCGCAGTTGATCGCATTTTTGCTGAGTGATAACGCATCGTTTATCACAGGCGCTACGATCACCGCTGATGGTGGTTTAACCACGAAACTTATTTAACTTTAGGGAGACAATGAACTATGAAACTTGGAATCGGGTTGTACCGGCATATGATTACGCCGGAAAATCTACAATTTTCGCGTCAGGCGGGTGCGACGCATGTAATCGGGCATTTAACCACCTATTTTCAAGATACCACCAGCCTACCGCAGGCGGATGAAAAAGGCGGTAACTACGGGGTAAGCAGTGGCGAACCACCGTGGACATACGAACAATTACGCGACCTCAAAAAGACAGTCAATGACGGGGGATTAGAGCTAGAAGCCATCGAAAATTTTGACCCCGCACACTGGCACGATATTTTGTTGGATGGACCGCGCAAAGCTGAACACATGGAAAATATCAAGACGATTATCCGTAATATGGGTAAAGCGGGCATCCCGATTATGGGATATTACTTTAGCCTTGCGGGGGTCTATGGGTGGACAAAAGGACCATGGGCACGCGGGGAAGCGGTCGCTGTGGGCTATGTGGAGGAGCTGGCACCGCCACCCCAACCGATACCAAACGGTCAAATTTGGAATATGACCTATGATTTCAACGCATCTGAAGGCACTGTCCAACCTGTGGACGAAGCAACCGTATGGGGTAGGTTGGAAGATTTTCTGAATGAGATTATCCCTGTGGCAGAAGAAGCCGGTGTCCGCCTCGCCGCGCACCCTGATGACCCACCCTTGCCAGTATTGCGCGATACCGGGCGTTTGATTTATCGTCCAGAGCGGTATCAACGTTTACTTGACCTTGTGCCGAGCCATAATAATGCGCTCGAATTTTGTGTTGGTGCAATCTCTGAGATGGATAGCGACGAGATGGATGTGTACCAGGCGATTGACCAGTACAGCCAACAAAACAAAATCGGTTACATCCATCTACGCAATGTGCGCGGTAAAATTCCGAATTATCATGAGGTCTTTATCGATGAGGGCGATACGGACATGTTCCGTGTGCTGGAAATCCTTAAGAAGAACAATTTCGAGGGGGTGATTATCCCGGATCATGTACCGGAAATGACCTGTGATGCACCCTGGCAAGCGGGGATGGCACATGCGCTGGGGTGGATGAAAGCGGCGATTACTAGCTTAGACCGTAAATAGCACAGCACATAGCTATTGGTATTTGATCATATTTCTATATTAACCAGAATGCCTTACAGATCACACTGTACGGCATTTTTATAGACTTTGTTGCGTATAATGCAACAAAAAATCTAATTGGATTAGCATACGATAAATATGGTTAATTATAGGCATTTACTGCTTGACATTTATCAAAATTCGACGATAATTACTTTTGTACAATTATTCACAATATAGTTATTTCCATTTTTACTGGTCTTGTACGTTAAGTTATATAGAGGTGACCAACAATGGAGACACGCTACTTTGTAAAATTCGTCGGGGATAAGCATGTTACACTGGCTGTTGCCCGTAACCGCACAGAAGCAAGCATGCTAAAGTCGAATCAGTTTGAGGAAACCACCCAAACATTTTACCAGTGGGTGCAATCAAAGACCCAACAAATCGGCTAATGCCGTCGCAGTTCTTTAACGGTTAGACCAATCGAATAATAAACGATAAGTGCCTGATGTGTGACAATATGTTGCAGGACATCAGGCACTATTTTTTATGAGATTTACACAACTGCGCGTGTTATTTTTGTCTTAAGAAGCTATCTATCCATTGCGTGATGATTCCCTCATCGGTGGGTTGCTCGAGCGATTCGTGCGCCGCATTTGCAACGTCTGGCGTGATGAAATCTTTGCGTAAGTTCATAATCGCTTCAACATAAGAGGGCACAAATTCAGGATGTGCTTGAATACCTAACATGTTATTCCCAACAGAGAATATAGACACCTCACAATGCGCGTTACCCCCAAGAATTTCTGCATCAGGGGGTAATTTAAGCACCTGATCTTGATGACTCAATAACAGGCGATAAGACATTGGCGCGTCGGTCATCCACGCTTTTGTTTGTGAGATTTGGACAGCCTTAACACCGAGTCCCCAGTCTTTTTCTGAGCGCCCTACGTGACCACCGAGCGCGTGAGCGATCATCTGATGACCAAAACAAATGCCGACCATTTTGCCCTGAGCTGTGTAGACCTGTCGTACAAAATCTGCTAGTTGATGCACCCAATCCAGATCATCATAAACAGAATAACGTGATCCGGTGATAAGATAGGCGTGATGGACTGAGGGTGAACGCGGTAATGTGCCATGACAGGCATCGTAGACGTGGAAGGAAATTTCTGGCGCGTGTTGAGCAAATAAGGCTTTGAATGCCACGTCATAA
>DAOTXB010000751.1:0-8451 GCA_034435575.1 Anaerolineae bacterium | reverse complement strand
ACACGGCAGACAGAACGATCACCAACGAGGAACACGCCGGATTCACCTACTGGTGTATTCCGTAGTTCTTCAATCGGTTCCGCAAGTCCAGCAATGATGTCAGAAACTTCTGGGTCAGGAGTGATGTAGCGTGACAGCAGGATAGCATCGCCGTCCCAGTCACTCAACAGACCATCTGCATCAAATTCAACATCCAGACGACCCAGATATACGGTACGGGTGCTTGCCTGTACAACCAGCACAGGTTCACCGCTGGCGCTTTCCAGTACGGTCGGGTATTCGCCCTCTGCACCGGCAAATTCATTACTCAGGAAGGTATTGGTGTGACCACCGACAACCACATCTACACCAGTTACACCCTGTGCAACCAGCAAATCAGCTTCGTAACCGATATGTGTCAAGAGGATGATCTTGTTCACGCCAGCGGCGGTTAATTCGTCGACTGCCGCCTGTGTCACGGCGATCAGATCATAATCGAAGACCAGTTCGTCCCCAGGACTGGAAAGAATTTCGGATTCTGGTGTGACCAGACCGATGATACCGACTTGTTCTTCGGCAATATCAAGGGTGGTGTACGGCTCAATCAGCCCTGCTAAGATGGGTGATTCGCTAAAGTCAACATTGGCGGTCACGACGGGGAAGTTCACACCGTTGACAAATGCCGCTAGGACATCGTCACCGTCGTCAAATTCGTGATTACCGAGTGTCATCGCGTCATAACCAATTGCATTCATGATCGCAACTTGATCTTGACCACGGTATTGAATGTGGAACAGGGTACCGGTGAAGCGGTCACCACCATCCAGAAGGATGGAATTTTCGACCTCATCACGGATCTGCTGAACAACGGTTGCCTGACGCGCCGCACCACCATTGCCGTCACTTTGGGCTTCGTGGTGGGAATGGGTGTCATTGGTGTGCATAATCGTCAGTTCAAACGGTTCTTCTTCGTCCTGTGCCGCCACCAAGCCAAAGCTCAGTGCTAACAACAGGAGCGTAGCAACGATAATATATTTACGCATAATCTTTACATCTCCTCCAAATGTGAATGTTTTTGGCGTGAGTCGAATAAACGGACTCTCTGTGGAGTATCATCCATGTTTTTTATGTGAAGTTTAAGAACTAGTAGAATTCGCGCTCAGAAGGTTAAAATGGTCATTAAACGGGGGGCCAGGGATAGTTCGGTCCCGCGCCTGGCTCAGGATACCGTTTTTGATCGAGGATACGCCGAATCCGCCGTTGAAATGCACGCAGTTCCGCGTCATTAATGAGCTTGACCATAGCCTTGCGGTAATCGCTCTCCGCATCTTCCAGCTGATTACACAACTTTTCTACGTCTGCCAGCAAGGTTTCCGGCACAATTTGTCCGGCAAAGTTCCAGACAACTGTGCGGAGCTTATGCACATTATTAAACGTCAGACCGTGATCGATCCCCCATAGGTGTCCCTGTGCATCAATAAGGCAATGCCCACCCTTGCGGTCTGCATTATTGACCAAAAAATCAAACAGGGATAAGCGCGTCAGTTGCGGGAATATGGACTCATCAAAAGAGAAGTAATTCAAATCAGGGTCATGATGCACAAAAAATTGCACCGACCCGACACCGTTCGGACCATCGCGTAATACTGTCGGCGGGACAATTTGCCAGCCCAGCGCCTCTGAGGTTAAAAACGACGCACGTTCACGGTTACACAGGGTGCCATCAGGGAAATCCCATAACGGGCGCTCACCTTTGCGGGGTTTATACACGGCGAGTACTTCCGCAGTAGAGTCGCTCACTGTGAGCAGATAGGTGTAGTTAGAACTCCATCGAATCGACCCGTGTTCTTCGCTAATGTCACCTTTTTGGAGCACATCTAGCACACGCTCGAAAGAAATCGCCTCTGAGGGTGAGTCATCCTGCAACCTGTCATCATTGTCAGTGGAATTCGGTGTTTTTTCCGCGTCGCTCATTTAAGTCCAGTAATAAACCAACCGTCCGTTTTGCTTGGGGTCTGCACGACCAGAATTAACCGTTTGCATCGCTTTCTGGCTAAGTGCCTGCATTTGCTCACGGCTACACCACAAGCGAACAACACCGGCTTCACTGTCATCATCATTATCGAGCAGATCGTTATCATCGGCGGGGGGCACCACCAATTCTTGCGCTACTAGCACAATCTTGTTCTGTTCTTCATCAAAGCCCAGCCCCATCTGTGAGACACGAAACACCGGTTGAATCGGCTCGCGCAGATCCATATCAATATCATAAATATCAATCTCGATACTCGTTTCGTTGTCCTCATCAAACCGTTCATCAAGGTCAGTAACGAGTTCATTAATCGCTTCGCTGAGTGCCCAAGATTGTTCTTTTTCAATCACCAGCGAGACAATGCGGTTATCATATCCTGCTTGCAAGTAAAAAACGCGCTTGCCTTTTGGTCCTATCGTCCCAATTGTGACGAAGTCAACCTGTCTGAGTTCTATCTGAATACCTGACATTAAACTACCTGCTTATCCATGAGCACCATTTTGGGTGAGTTCTTTTTCTTTTTGTTTACGCTCTTGTTCCATCAATTGCACATGAGCGGTATCGTTAATTGTACCAATAAACGGACGACTATGACTCAGCATAATCGTGTTGATTGATGCGGGCGAAATCACAATCCGCTGGAAGTTATCAAGATGCATCCCTAGATAATGCGCGACCACCATTTTTATCAGATCGGCATGGGAGACAATCACGATCATCTCTCGCGGGTGTTTCTTCACCAGACGCTCAATTTCGTTCACCGCCCGCACCTGCACCCCGCGCATCGTCTCGCCATTTGGGAAAACCGCGCGTGACGGGTATTCCTGCACAACATCCCACATTTTACGTGAGCGCAAAGCAGAAATTTTCATACCTTCCCAGTCGCCATAACGCACCTCGCCAATCTCAAGATTTTGCTCAATCGTGAGCTGTGGATGATGCTCGGCAATCGCCTGTGCGGTTTCCATTGTGCGCTCTAATGGACTAGCATAAATATGCTTTAAAGGGGCATGAGAGAGGCGTTTACCCAGTGCTTGTGCCTGTGCTTTGCCATCTTCGTTTAAATGTACACCCGGTGTCCACCCGGCAAGTTTGCCTGTTTTCACAAAATCATTTACCGCGTGGCGTACCAGTAGAATTGTCGTCATAGGGAAAGTTAGTCTCAACTTATCATTACGATTTGTCTCAATGATAACATATCCCCGGTTAACTCAATACCCGCTTGCGTAAGATTTTGATGAGATTCAAACATTCAGCAAGGAAACTCTCAGAATGTAGTCAGGCGTTTTGGGACTCTTGCGGTTATAATGGGAACATTAAACCGAATTTAGGGCTACAGGATGAAGATTGGAATCATCTCAGACATACATGGAGACCTTAAGGCACTCAAAACCGTACTAGACCGTTTAGACAACCATCATCAGGTGGACGAAATCCTTTGTGCAGGTGACCTGGTGGGGCGCGGACCCGAGCAGGAAGAGGTCGTAAACCTCATCCGTAACCGTCACATCCAAACTGTGCGCGGCAATCATGACGATTGGGCAGATCACGTATCACCCTCCAGCATTTCGTATCTTCGCAGTCTGCCATTAGATTGGCGCGGAGAAATTGATAACAAACGGGTATTCATGTGTCACGGTAAGCCGGGTAACAATCTATGGGGTCTGTATAAAGACCATATTTCTAAAACATTACTCAATATGATGTTGACATCACTCAAGGCGGATGTATTGATCGTCGGGCATACCCATGTACCGATGTTCATGCGCGTCAAAAAGGGCTGTGTGGTGAATCCGGGATCGATCTTTACCTTTAAGAACACCCGCGCTACATCCCGTACTTACGGAGTTTTGCACCTACCGGAACTCAAGTTTGACCTGTTCGATGTCGCCGCAGAACCCGTCCGCAAAGTACAAATCGGGTAGGACTATCTAGCTTTTAGCGATTAGCTTTGAATACGCTCGACAAGACAACAGTAGGGCGACGGTAGGTTATGCCTTTGCGTTTTGGCTATTTGTTTTTGTAATCGGCGAGTAGAATATAGTCAATCAATTTAAGTGGCGACTAATAGCTATCAGCTAAAGGCTAAGAGCAAACGATGAGTGACAACTACCGTCAACATTACACCCGCGAATATTTCGAGCGTTGGAACTATGCCGACAGGGGCATGGGGCGCTTTAGCATGTACTGGTTCGCACGGCGCTATTATGCCGCGTTAGTGAACCGTTATGCGCCTCCCGGAGCATCTGACCGAAAATTGCTAGAAATGGGCTGTGGTTTAGGGCATTTGCTCGGCTTATTGCAGGATGATTTCGCCTGTGTTGGCATCGACCTGATCGATTACAGCATTGAGCAAACCCAGAAAAACGCACCCAAAGCCGAAGCACATCAAATGGATGTGAACGACATCGACAAATTCGACCCAGAATCATTCAGTGTGGTCGTCGCCTTACACCTCGTTGAACATTTACCAGATCCGCAAAAAACCTTACGCAAGGTCAACCATTTATTGCAACCAGGCGGGTTATTTTTGTTCGCCACGCCCCACCCGGAATACAGCTTTCGTCGCTTTAAAGACCGCGATACCGATGCCATCGGCAAGGACAAAACCCACATCAACTGCCAAGTGCCCGCCGTCTGGAAACAGTGGAGCGAGGCACATGGATTCGCCGTTATCAAGCAATTTGGCGATGGTCTGTGGGATGTGCCCTATTTACCACTCATCCCGAAAGTGGTGCAATTCGGCATGTTCGGCTTACCCGCATTTTTGCAGGTGGTCACCCGCACCACATGGACTCCACTGACGTTGGGTGTAAATCAGATCAACATCGTGCGTAAAATCCGTGATGTAGAGTGAGACATACCCTTACACGATGGAAGTACATGATGTGTTGGATAATGTAAGATCATGTCGCAATTGTGTATTCTGGATGCTACGATTTCCAGATCAATGACCCGCTTTAGCGTGACTACGCATCAAGTTACCTCAAATCAGGGGGTTAGGCCAATTCGCCCTTCTGCCAGCGCTCAACCACCTTGTTTGTGGATAGAAACGCCAATTTCGGTAAATTGTCCCGTGTGAACCAGTCCAGCGCAACCACGTCATCATGCGGGCGCATCGTCCCTTTAATGATCGTCGCATGATAAGCGATGGTGATGGTGGAGCCTCCGCTTGTGTGAAACACATCAATCACGTCGCCAACAGCAACCTGCAAGCCTGTTTCCTCCAACACTTCACGTTTAACCGCATCTTGTGGATGCTCGCCATATTCCACAAAGCCACCGGGGAGCACCCATAGTCCTTTATGTGGAGAAAACCCGCGTTGACCGAGCAAGATTTTATCACCTTGAGTGATGAATCCGATGCCAGCGACTTTGGGATCAAAATAGATAATATGCTGACACGACGGACATTGTGGACGTAACTGCCCGTGAATTGTGCGTTGTTCGGTTTGTGTGCCACAGTTCGGGCAAAATTTGGCTACCGGATATGTGAGGCTCATGCCTGTTGTCTGCGCGGTAACCACCACGACCCTATACCGATAATCCCCGCAATCAACCCGACGACGATCAAAACAAGACCAAGGGTATTTTGCGTGTCGTCTGTCTCACCCACAGCCTCGATAACCGCTTGATTTTCCGTGTCGACAATACCGGTTTGTGCTTCTGGTTGCTCCTGTGCACTCTCACGAGATACACCATCTTCTCCAGCGTCTTGTTCTTCCACCGAAGCCACGACATCATCCGAGTCATCAGCACTATTGAAACCGAGCACGGCGCTTTGTGTGAGTGCGTCAGTCGGCACAGGCATATTCAATGGCGCTGGCTCTGAATTTGTGCTACTTTCTGACATCATATCCTGTGCGGTTGTGTTCTGATTTAGATTTGGTGGTAAGTTTGTCGGTAAGGGTGCGCTCGGTGCGCGGGTTGTTCTAACAGCGGTTGCCGCAAGTATTGTCTGAGGTGGATTTACAGAATCACTTTCATCAGCAGGATCATTAGCCATACTCTCTTCTGCAACTTCTTCTTCCATGTAGAGGGCTTCCGCCTCAGGCGCACTATCAACACCTTCATCAGGCATAAAATCACCATTGATGGTATCTTCTCCACCAGCACCGCCACCCGCCTCACTATCATCATCGGCTGAGTCTGCGGTTAGCCCTCCGGTTACCGCCGCGCCATCCTCCAAAGCATTCGGACTAGTGGTAGGCATAGCCCGACTCACGTCTGCCAATGCTGTGGCGGTTTCTTCGATGATAAATCCATCAACGTCAGCATTGAGTGTGGTTTCAATCGCGTCCACATCGCCACCTGCCGCGGCGGTTAGGCGCTCCTCTGTAGAAAGTTCACCAAGATTGGTAAACGCGACCTGTGCGGTTTCCGTAAACTGTGAGGCAATTTCAGCAGACCCCATGACATCGCTTGAGGTGGTTGTCGCCAGATCATTACCGTCATCACCACTCATCAGCAAGATCACACCGGCGATGATGAAAATTGCCGCCGCCGCAGAACTCAACGCGCTCATAAAGGGCAGTGGGATAATGTTGCGTGGTGTGGCTACTGTTGTGCGTTCCGGCACATCCGCCAACATTTCAGCCGTCAACATATAATTACGCGGCGCTTTCATTGCCGGTAATTGTTGAATTAAATTGACCGTTTGTCGGAGCGCCTGTAACTCACCGCGTAGTTCCGGTTCTTCTTGCAACCGTAACTCAAGGCTCTGGCGCTCATTATCAGTTAGTTCTCCGTCAATATATGCGGAGAGTTGGTTGTAGTCGTAGTCGTTCATTACAGGTTATCGTTGCTACCAATAGTATTCACAGCTATCACACGCTAATCGTATCCATCAATCATTACTACTTGTTAAACGATATTCAGCCGGTAAAAGTTCCTGAACTGCTTCAAGACATTTACGAACCCCCGCCCGTGCCCTGCTCAATCGTGACTTGACCGTGCCCAATCGTGTCCCGACGGTATCGGCAATATCTTGATACGGATAGCCCTCAATATCGCTCATCACCAGCACAATCCGTTGATCGTCCGACAAGCTGTTGATGCAGTCCTGTATCGCTGTATTGAGTTCGGTTTGTTGTGCGGCTTCTTCGGGTGAAATCGATTCATCAGGGATGGGAGGACCATCATCTGTGTCCCCGCCGGGGAGGTCATCTAACGCCGTCGCGGGTCGCCGTTTATGGTACCGCAAAATATCATAACAGGTGTTGGTGGCAACACGGAGTAACCACGCCTTGAAGTTCCCACCACGATAGGTTTCTATGCGACGATACGCATTGATGAACGCTTCCTGTGTGCCATCATCTGCACTCGCAGGATCGCCCATAATACGATAGGTCACCGCATACACAATATCTTGATAGCGCAGAACGAGCGTATTGAAGGCTTCGAGGTCTCCACGCTGTGCAGATTGAATCAGTTGAGCTTCAGCTTCCGCCATTGACAATCACGCCACTTGTGCATATTATTCTCGTCACAACAAAGCACATTCTACCACAAAGCCAAGCGTTAAGTTCAAATTGCCGGAGTGGCGGAATGGCAGACGCTATTGTCTCAAACACAATTGTCCTTACGGGCGTGTGGGTTCGACTCCCACCTCCGGCACAGCAAGCACCCATTGTGGTGCTTTTTTGTTGCCAGATAATAGGTATTGCATCCAGAAAAATAGGTATGCTATCGCAAGAGACGGCTAACCTTTAGATCAGGTTGAGCATCGCGTTTAACGTATTGAGAATATCCGCATAGATATTGCCCCCGTCGTTACGAAACAGCACAAAATCCAACCCCGGCGCACCCATGAATGGACTCAACGCCCACGCCATCTGTGACCCGACAAAACCATAAACCACCACCCACAACCGGAAGATCATCCGCCGTGTTTGAATATTAGGGTCGTCTGTGCGCTCGGTGACAATCCGCATCCCTTCCCGCAGGAAAAATACCCCCAGCACACCTGCCAACACAAAGATGCCCACGTTCAACAGCTTATAAAAAAGATAACCACTGTCCGAAAGTAAGAAGAATAGGCTGATTGGTGCCACGCTGAATAACAGCACCGATGTGGTTGAAATCGCTGTGAGTAACAGGGCGATTGTTTGCATAATCGTCTGGCGAGAGCCAAACAGCACGTTGAAAAAGTGAAGTGAAGGCGCACAGATCATCAGCGTCACGAGGAACAGAATCGGCAACTTAATCATACTACTCAGCGCCTGTTGCCAGCCATGAATACCGCCCATCACCCCGCCATACAGCGCCAGAAAAATAAAGCAAGAGATGAGCATGGCACGGATTTTGCTACCGATACCTTTATCCTCCGCGATTTGTGCGAAGAAGGTTTCGCGCTCACGCAGAATCGTTTCAATGATGGTCAGTTGTGGGGTAAGGTCAATGGCGATGCGACGCTTGTTCAGTGTATCTAGCATGAGGAA
>DAOTXB010000750.1:0-2490 GCA_034435575.1 Anaerolineae bacterium | reverse complement strand
TTATTTCCTCATGGGTGGCTGTTTCTGTCATCTGGATTACTATCCTTGATCCACAGGCAGGTATTCTAAATTACTTTTTGACTGGTTTGGGGCTACCGGCGGTCAACTGGCTCGGGCAAACCTCAACCGCTATGCCAAGTATTGTCATCATTGCTATCTGGAAAGGTCTAGGGTTTCAGATGATTATCTGGCTAGCAGGTTTGCAGGCAGTACCAGACGTATTGTACGAAGCCGCGTCAATTGATGGGGCAAGTGGCTGGCAAAAATTCCGTCGCATCACCTTGCCATTACTCGCGCCAACATCTTTCTTTTTGTTTGTAACCGGTGTAATTGGCTCATTTCAGGTATTTTCCCCAGTCTATGTTATTACAGGCGGTGGTCCTCGTGGGGCGACTGATGTGGCTGTGCATCGCATCTATTTACGTGCTTTTGAAGGCTTTGATATGGGCTATGCATCTGCACAGGCATGGGTCTTATTTGTCATTATCTTCACACTGACCCTATTCCAATTCTGGATCCGTCGTCGTAATGGCGAAGAGACACTATTTTAGAGAGGGTAACAAATGATTCGTGAAAAGAAACCATGGGATTTACCCTTAAAAGTTATCGGCTATACGATCCTCATTATCGTGGCGCTTATCATGATTATCCCATTTATCTGGATGGTCAGTACATCGCTTAAACCGTCTGGCTCAGAATTTGCCTATCCGCCAGAAATTTTGCCCACATCATTCAATCTTGAGAATTACAAAAATCTGTTTACGCTGGTTCCTTTTGGGCGTTATTTCTTCAACACGGTTGTTGTAACTTTCTTCACCGTTTTCGGGCAAATCATTATCTGCTCAATGGCGGCATATGCCTTTGCCCGTTTACGCTTCATGGGGCGCGATATTATCTTTGTGCTTTATCTGGCAACAATGATGATCCCATTCCAGATCATCCTCATTCCACTATTTCTAATTGTGTTCGGGTTAGGCTGGATCAATACTTATCAGGGGTTAATTATCCCCGGTATATCAAGTGTGTTTGGGATTTTCTTGCTCCGGCAAGCATTTATGAGCGTGCCAGGGGACTATCAAGACGCGGCAAGAATAGATGGTGCAAGTGAATTTGTAATTTACTGGCGCATATTCCTACCACTTAACGGACCTGCCCTTGCGACACTGGGTGTTTTCGCATTTATGGGTACGTGGACTGATCTACTCTGGCCCCTGCTTATCTCCCGCGATCAAAATATGCGTACTCTGGAATTAGGATTGGCGTATTTCAATAGTTCTCTGAGCGCGTTCCAGCAGACAAATTGGCCCCTCGTCATGGCGGCGGCAGTAGTGTTGATGTTACCGGTATTACTGGTTTATGTCTTTGCCCAGCGTTATTTTGTCGAAGGTATTTCCTTATCCGGCGTGAAGTAATGGAGACTGTTATCTGTGCAATTTTACAGTTTTGATCTTCAAGACCCGATATACACGTTTGATAATTGGCAAATGAGCTTTCAAATTATCACGCTTGAAAATATTTATGGCTTAAATCCGGCATCCGTCACTATCACAACACAGGATGATGGATGGGAACTTGTGTCCACAGGGTTGAGCTTTGCCGGACAACAACAACACGTAAAAGGCATGTTCAAAGCGACCATCCTGCGCGAAGATAATAATCTTCGTATAAAAATTGACAGTACTGCACCCCATAAAATCCGTATTATCAAAGTGCTTCTGCGTAATTTATCGCTGTGTAAACCATTGGACATGCTCGACCAACCACGCGATGTGCCGGATGATGGGTTGATTGATCGCTACCCCAATCCGCTTCGCGTACCTGTCTGGGTCATACAACATCCTGATCGTCACATGACCGGAGTCTATGCTGAGGATACAAAACATCGTGCGAAGCGATTCGTAATTTATCAGGAGCGCATGGGCGTGCAAAAAGGCACATACACCATAGAGCTTATTCACGAAGCAGATGCGCGGAATTTTGATAAACACATCACGGTGCCGGATTGGGTTATCCAGCAAAATACGTCTCCAGACACAGCTCGCAATACTTACCTAAATTATATGGAAACCCATACAGCATTAACATCCTACGAAAAGCGCGAAGACATCCCACAATGGGCGAAGGATATCAAACTGTGCTTGAATATTCACGGCATGCACTGGTCAGGTTATATCTTTAACACCTATGCAGATATGGCAACAATTCTACGCTTTATCGCAGAGCGTATGGATGGTCAACAGGTGCTAGCACATTTGCCCGGTTGGGAAGGGCGATACTACTGGCAATATGGTGATTTTAGACCTGATCCACGTTTAGGTGGTGAAGATGGCTTTCATAGCCTATGTGATACTGCGCGTGAATTAGGTATCCATTTGATGCCGATGTTTGGGGGCAATTGTGCCAACCAATGGGCACCGAATTTTCATGCTTTCGGGGCAAATTCCCACATGAAAACCGCTACACGTAATCGCTTTCATGGGAATCAACCGG
>DAOTXB010000749.1:0-24826 GCA_034435575.1 Anaerolineae bacterium | reverse complement strand
ATAAAGGGGATAACAAGAAACAGGACAAGCGCAACAGGCGTTGTTAAAGTCATAAACTAGGAGTCTTCTCTTCCAACACAAGAACTATTTGATCTTGCCCTGCATTTTAACACAGGCTGTGCCCAAAGTGATTACGTTTTAATTTGATTGAAACGGTCGCTATCCCACCGCTATATGCGATTAACCATCAATTAGCATGCCAGTTTCTACGTTCCAGTACGTGATACCGTTGACCGTTGTCACCGCGAGTGTGACATTATCGATAAACTGCGCCTCATCAATCCGCGCATCGGGTCCATGATGATACGCTACCGGATCACGATCATTGAGTGCCTCTGGCAGATTCTGCAAATCCCATACACGGATCATGTGCCGCGCCATCACCAGATAACGCCTGTCCGGGCTGAGGGCAACCCTGCCATTCGTGAAGGCATCAGATGGAAAATCAACATCAATCTCCCAATATTCCAGTGTATCGAGATCGTAGATAAAGCGCCCACCAAATAGAAACCGATTATCTTGTGATACAGTAAATCTGTTGTTGTAGTAGAGGTGCAAACGATCTAAATCAGCATAAGCCGTCCGGAAGCGTAGACGCTCAACGCCAGTGACCATGTCAAAAGCACTGTTACTAACCAGTACTTGCCCCCGTTCATAATCCCAATACACACCGCTTAATCGAGAGATTATGCCCCCATCAAAACGGAAGGTTAAGAGTGTTGCCTCACGCGTATCCATGTGGACAAGATAGGAGCCGGTAGTTGTTTGTATAACTAACCGTTCACCATCCGGGCTCCACCACATGCGAGAGTAATAGTTTCGTCCAAAATTATCCAATTCCAGAATACGCTCGCGGTTTTGAATGTCCCAAAAAACAATGCGCTCACCTCGGCGATAAAAAAGTGGGGCATCGGTGGGACTGCCATCATATGGCAAATCATAATTGACATAGCCTTCTTCCAGAATTAAATAACGACAATCTGGTGACAACCAGAATCGGCTCATGGCATTCATATCATCATCAAGAATAAGTCGCTCACCACTCTCAGACCGAATAGTTAATGTTCGGGTAACGCCATTATAATGTGGCGCAATATCATTACATGATGAGGAGCTGAACCATCTAGCACTCATACCAGTTGTCCCTGCGATGGGCGTTACACTGACACTGCCCTGCACAGGTGGTGTCGATGAAGATGTATGTGCAGAGCTTTGCTGAGTGAACAATCCACGTTCACCAACAGGAAATGTCTCCAGCCGTGTGCCGGTTGTCGCGTCAAAAACGGTGACAATTTCAGGCATTTCTAGCAAGATTGCATACAGACGATTAGTGTCTTCATCCCAGTGTGCATCTACAAAACTAGTGATGCCTGACCGACCACTAAGCGCTGTTTCGACATAATCTGTGAGCAATGTCTCGGTACCAGTCGGGAGATGATACAGATATGCACCATCACGCGTTTCTACGATGACGCTATCATTCACACCCCAATGCACCGGATGCAGAATTTGTTGTGCATCTTCAACCGTAAGCACACGCTCACCAGTCGTCACATCCCAGAAGATTGTATCGCTTGCATCCTCGTCTTGATGTCCAATATGCCCGGCAACATAGCGACAGCTTGATGAGAAAAAACCTCCCCATTCATATCTAAGCCAGGGCAAATCATCGTCGAAAGTTTCTAAGACAAAGAGTGCTTCGTTATTATGTGTATATGTCCCAAGTCGTAGGTATGCTGTCCGTGAGTCAATATCATAATCGCCTAGAATATGTGCATGTGTGTCCCTTGCGGATGCATAAACGCCATCTAAACCCGTTCTATGGTTTGTGTAGCATTCATATGGATGTCCGCCGAGAACAATTGGATTTTCAGGCAACGTTTGGACTATATCATTTGAAGTGGGGATGGCGGTTGTTTCCTGTCCGGTGATGAGGTCATACACAACACGTCCACCTACAGCAAGATTTGCGGTTAATTGATGATGTTCGCTATTCCAGCGTAAGCGGGAAAAATTTCGTGCTGATGAGGTATCAAAACTTGTTGTGAGTACAAAACGCGTATTCGTCGGCACATGCCACAAAATCGCGCCGTCTCGCGTCTCCACTACCAGATAATCTCCCGGTCCCCATGTGATGTGGTGTGCCCGCCCATGAGCATCAGGCACATCACCAACCCGCGTGTTGTTGATCGTATCCCAGACGACGGTATCGACACTATCCAAACTGCCAATCCCTGTCGTTAGATACCGACAATTCACCGACCAGCCGAGAATGCGCGTATCCGCTACCCCCTCCGCTAGCACCTGTACATCGTTACCGGTTGCCCAATCCACCAGCACCAATCGGCTGTTGTGAGGTTCATAGCGTGGGAAAATGTTAGGGCGATAAAATTCTCCGCGTGTATGTTCACAATTGTCGGGGATGCCATCTTGTGCATGGACAGATGTTGTCAGCATTGATGGCATCACGCCCATGATGATCAGTATCCAGAATCGTAAAACCTTTTGCATCATTGTGTATCCTTCCATTGTCACATAAATTAATTATTGATGACTTACTCTGAAAGAACACAATGCGCGGCAGGTGACTACACTACGCACACTCTACGCAAATGACTAAACTCCCATGAAACAAAATGTTACAAAATCTCAAGGTCATAAATTGAAAATTTCGATTATGATAACGATTGATAGTTAACAGCATGACGGTAATTGCACGATTAGATCAATTTAAATATCATAACCCTACAAGTGATCGCTCATGAAACATAATGGAAACGGAGTGGGAGCGTTGTCGCCACCGTTAGAAGTCAACACATTACAAGCGGAAAATGAACAGTTGCGGGCACGTATTGCAGAATTAGAAAGCAAGCAATACGCTGAAGCCAACCGCACAACACGCTATATGAGTGCGCTAAGGCGTACCGCACTTAGGTTGATGCGTCATAATGAAGTCGACAACTTACTAAATACTATCATTGAGGACATCAACACACTCACCGACACAGAACATGCCATCCTCTACCTTGAGGACAAAAGCCACCCCGGTACGGTGCTCGCCAGAGTAGCAACTGGCATGTTTTCGGGAATTAGTGGCAGAAAGATGACCAACGGAACTGGAGTAACCGCTAAAGCCTTCTACAGTGGCGCTCCAGAAATCGTAACCAATTATCAACAGTGGGAACAACGCACAACAGAAGTAATAGATCAGACTATTTATAGTGCGCTTGGACTACCCCTCAAGATAAATAATGATGTCATCGGGGTCATTGGTTTAGCCCATACCGACGCAAATAAACACTTCAACGAAGATGACCTGCCCTTGTTACAGAGCTTCGCGGATATTGCCGCCATTGCCATCCATAACGCCCGACTGACACAGAAACTGATGTCTAGCGAAGCCAAATTCCGTGACCTTATTGAGAAGTCGCCCTTCGGTATCTGCGTATCTGAAAATAATCAATTGACCCTATTAAATAATGCCTATAAAAATATGATTGGTTATTCGTTGGAAGAATTAGCGGATTTAAACCAGCACACGAGCATGGCGCTTACGCATACTGATAGACTAGCGAAACAGGAAATCCTCTTAGATTCACTCGAAAATGGTGATACTGACGAGTTCAAGCAGGTAAAACGTTACATTCATAAAAATGGCGATATTGTGTGGGCAAATGTGCAGGTCATCCCAACAGATGATGATCGCAAATTGATTTTTGCAGAAGACATTACCGAAGAAAAACACACAAAGCAGGCGCTCACCGATAGCGAATTACGCTTCCGCATGATTTTTGATACCGCCGCGGTGGGCATTACAACATTTGATGCTGATGGGCAAATTATTGATGTCAACCCTGCCTTTATCAAAATGCTCGGTTACACCCGTGAAGAATTAGCAGATATGGATTTTTCGGACTATTCGCACCCCGATGATCTGGAAAAAGAACGCGCTGTGCTTGCCAATATTCCCGAAGATACGACCCACCGCGCCATCATCGAAAAACGATACTTTAGCAAAAATCAGAGCATGATCTGGGCACGGGTGATCTATACCCTTTTCCCTGAAGGTAAACGCCGGGGCGTAGCGATTATTGAAGACATCACCGAACAAAAATTTGCGGAACTCGCCGTCATTGAAAGTGAAGCCCGTTTTCGTATCCTTATGGAAACTGTACCCGCCATTGTCTTTTTATATCGTGAAGGGGACTTGCTCTATATCAATCCAGCGGCAGAGCGCATGATCGACCTCAGTGGCGTAGGAACCTTTACCAAACGGATTGATTCCGTGCTCAAAGGCGCACCATCAACAGGCGAGATTTACCACGATATTCAGATTGATACAGCCGACGGCAAAACCTACTGGCTGGATTTATGGTTATCAGAAATTGACCTACAGGGCTTACCGACGATTCTTGGCACTGCTCTGGATGTTTCCTCGCGCAAACATGCCATAAAGCATCAACTTGCGTTTGAAGCCGAACAAAAACGGGTGGACGTGCTGGCGGAATTCGTCGCCCATGCCTCCCACGACTTTCGCACCCCTTTATCGACAATTACGACCAGTCTGTATCTGGTGGAGCGACTGGACAATTTTGAACAACGCAAAGAGCGCATCAATATCATCAAAAGACAGGTCAACATCTTGAACACAATGATCGACGATATGTTGACTCTGACCCGGCTAGATAGTAAAGCATACTTCAACCCCGGCAAGCTGGACTTAGATGAACTACTCGCCAGTGTCATAGAGAAAGCAACAGCATTGTGTGACACGAAAGGGCTACAATTAAACACCAATATCATGGATCACCCACCGTTTATCCACGCCGATGGTGTGTTATTAGGTCAGGCAATCACCAATGTGATCGACAATGCTTATCGCTACACAGACGCGAACGGGACGATTGATTTTACCTGCACGTCGGATGATCGATTTGTTTCAATCACAGTGCAAGATTCTGGCATCGGCATTAGCGAAGAGGAACAAAAACATATCTTTGAGCGCTTTTATCGGGTGGATCGCGCACGCTCAACATCCGGCACGGGACTAGGCTTACCGATTGTCAAGAAAATTGTCGAGAGGCATCAAGGGACAATACTAGTGGACAGCACAGATGGCGAAGGGTCATGCTTCACGATTCAATTGCCCGTCAATACTGAGAGTCAATAGGCACAGTATCGTATACGGGATGCTCTGAAAAGCGTGAACGCAATACAAATTCTACGCAAAGTAGATTACAATACGCCTATATTAGATCTATAACGTCGGTTCTCCATCGGCGTTTTTGTTGCCAGATCATTTATAAATTCTGCATGAAAGTGTGTTTTAAGCCCTTGCAGGCAGTCATTTATTTTGTTGAACCAAACTGAACAATGTATTGAATGTATTGGAGGAAAGTATGGCGGAAAAAGTCCCGATAACAGTCACTTATGGTGATGGCATCGGTCCAGAAATTATGGAAGCCAGCCTCAAGATTATGGAAGCGGCAGGCGCAAAGCTCGACCTTGATGAGATCAACATCGGTGAGAAGGTCTTCCTGAGTGGCAATTCTACTGGCATTGACCCGAAAGCGTGGGATTCTCTGCGCCGAACAGGGGTATTCTTTAAAGCGCCGATCACCACACCGCAAGGGGGCGGTTATAAGTCGATCAACGTCACCATGCGTAAAACACTCGGCTTGTATGCCAATGTGCGCCCTGTGCGGTCATTCCACCCGTTTGTACGCACTAAGCATCCTAAAGTTGATATTGTCATCATCCGCGAAAACGAAGAAGACCTCTACGCCGGGATCGAACATCGCCAAACACAGGAAGTCTATCAGACGCTCAAGCTCATCACCCGCCCCGGTAGCGAGCGCATTGTGCGTTATGCCTTTGAATATGCGCGTAAGTTCGGGCGTAAAAAAGTCACCGTTTTCACCAAAGATAACATCATGAAGCTCACCGATGGCTTGTTCCACGATGTGTTTGATGAGATCGCAACAGAATACGAAGAAATCGAAAACGAACACATGATTATCGACATCGGGGCGGCGAAAGCGGCAACCGAACCCGAAAATTTTGATGTGATCGTCATGCCCAATCTCTACGGCGATGTTGTGTCAGACATCACCGCCCAGCTTACCGGTTCTGTCGGTTTAGCAGGGTCGGTCAATGTCGGTCAAACCGTCTCCATGTTTGAGGCGATTCATGGTTCTGCGCCGGATATTGCTGGTTTAGGCATCGCCAATCCATCCGGTTTGTTGATGGGGGGTGTATTATTGCTCAACCATATTGGGCAAAGCGATGTCGCAGACCGGATACACAACGCGTGGTTGTTGACCATCGAAGACGGTGTACATACCAAGGACATCTTCCGCTTAGAAAACAGCACCGAACAGGTCAATAGCGAGCGCTTCACCCGTGCAGTTATCGAACGACTCGGCAAAGTGCCCAAGAAATTACAACCAGTAGATTATTCTCATGGCGCGGGCTTACCCAAGCCACAGCCACCCAAGATCATCCCGCTGAACAAACAGAAAAAAGAATTGGTCGGCGTGGATATGTTCCTTGATTGGCAAGATGAAGATAATAACCGTGACCCGGAAATGCTGGCGGAGATTCTGTCAGAAATTAATGGGGAAACCCTCAAATTAGTCATGCTTACCAATCGCGGGCAAAAAGTGTGGCCAGACGGTCATCCCGAAACATTCTGCACCGATCACTGGCGTTGTCGCTTCCAGACTCCTGGAGAAGGACCCTTACCCGGTGATGCGATCAACCATCAGCAGATTGTTGACTTGCTCCAACGGGCACACGAAAACGGGTTTGATTTTATCAAGACGGAAAACCTCTATCGCTTCGATGGCAAACTAGGCTTCTCGCTCGGTCAGGGACAGAAATAACTGCAATCTCTATATGAAAATTCAAAAAGCTGATCGGCGTAATGCTAATCAGCTTTTTTAGTTCATCTCTGTCGCACAAGAACAGCACACCATCGCTTTTGTGCATCTAGCCCTCAAATTCCCAGTCGAGCAAAATCCCTGCGATGAGCGCCGCCCGCTCCGGCAGACTATTGATGATAACCTGCTCATGCAACGCGTGCAGTCCATCGCCATGTGCGCCGATTCCATCCAGCGTCGGAATACCCATCGCGGCGGTGAAGTTACCGTCACTCCCCCCGCCCACACTGTCCTCACGCACCGTAATGCCGATATTTTCTGCTATTTTTTTGCATTGGGCAAAGGTCGCCTGCATGATGTCGTCATATTCCATCGGTGGGCGCGAATGTACCGCCTCGATCTCCAGTTTTATCCCCGGCATTTGAGGTTGTAAGTTGGTGATCGCCTTCGCAACACGGTCACTTTCCATCTTGGTAATCGTGCGCGTGTCGATGTACATACTCGCTTGTTCAGGAATCACATTACCAGCAGAACCGCCGTCAATCATCGTGACAGAAACCGATGTTCCGCCACGCAAATTGTTGAGTTTGTTGACCTCTAGCGCCTGTCGTGCCAATTCGATGATAGCGTTGAGTCCTTCCTCCGGCGCATTACCGGCGTGGGATGAGCGCCCATGCACACGTACTCGATAAGAGGCAACACCCTTGCGCCGTGTTTTGAGGGCTCCGTCGGGCGTGGGCGGTTCCATCACAATCACTAACCCGGCATCCTGTGCCAATGATTCGATCATCGATTTTGAGGCTTTACTGCCGATTTCTTCATCCGTGTTGAAAAATACCCAGATCGGGCGTTCCGGTAATGCGTTGCGGTCAACCAACCCCTTAATGGCACTGAGGGCGATGGTGTTCCCACCTTTCATATCCACCGCACCGGGACCAAACAGAATGCCGTCTTCGTTGATCGTCACCGGGCGGTCAGCCAGTGTGCCGATTTTCCACACGGTGTCAAGATGCCCCATCATCAAGATTGGCTTGCCCGCCGCATCAGGATTCCATTTTGCCAGCACAAAATCCCCGACCTTCGTTTGTGGCAAAACCTCCACCGAATCCGCGCCGAATTCACGGCAGGTTGTCGCCATAAATTGCGCTAATTTATCTACATCGGCTTTTGCATGTGAAAACGATTCATAATTGACCATTTCGGTCAACAAATCAACCATAGCCTGTTTACGGGTCTTGAAGAAATCGAGTAATTCAGTCATTGAGCGGTCTCTATCCGTTATCATTTTTTGCTATCAGGCAATAACCATACACGCAAATCCCCGCTGAGATCAAACCCCAATCTGAGTACGCACATGGTGGGGCAATTAACCTTCAACCCGTGTCAGCGTGGTCGGCACTTTAAATGGTAATTCCACCGCACAGGTGGTGTACACGTCATTGTGTATTTCGCTGAAGGTAAACACCCGTTCCGGCATTGCAGGATCATAAAAGTGGGTTTTACTGCTCGGCATCAAGCGCAGGGTAAAGCCAACGGATTCTAGGATGATTTTCTGCTCATTGTTCAGTTTAATTGTGTAAGGCATGCCAGACACATCCACATAATCACCCAATATGCGCGTAATACCGTCACCCGCCAGCACATAAGGGCGACGTTTGATCGGTGGCATCCCGAGTGTCTCGCGGATCGTCGTAATCATCGTATTTGCAACGACATCGGCACGTTCACTATTGGTCAACACAATCACCGACAACGCATCATCCGGCAGGTGTACATAATGGGTGGTAAAGCCGAAAATCCCGCCCGTATGTCCGATGATGGCATGTCCGTCATATGGCACCAACCCCCACCCATACCCATATGGATGAGTTTCACCGTTGTTTAATAGGGTGGGTTGCGTCATCCGTTCCAGTATTTCCAACGGCACAAGCGCACCCGACCATAATTTTTGTGACCAGCGACACATATCGTTCACTGTAGAAATCAACGAGCCAGCGGCATAGGTTCGGCTCATATCTAAATAATTGGCGGGTTGTGGATGATCATCATCATAAGCGTATCCATTCGCCATCCGTGGGATGATGCGGGGTGAGGCAAGGTGTTGCGTATCGTGCATATCACACGGGGTTAAAATATGCGCTTGCAATAAATCGCCATACGATTGCCCGCTCACCTGCTCCATAATCACACCCAGCAGATGATACGCCGAATTATTGTATGCGTATCGTTCACCGGGTTTAAAGTCGAACGGAATCTGCATGAACGCGTCCATCAACGTTAATGGATCAGTCGGAAAATACCGATCATGCGTCATAAATTCCGGCGCATTGGTGTAGCTATAAATGCCGGAGGTATGAGTCAGTAAATGGTGGATGGTCACCTCATGTCCAGCGGTGTGGATGTCCGGCAAATAGGTCTGAAGCGGAACATGCAGGTCTAGCAACCCTTCACTTTCCAGCATCATAACCAGTAACGCGGTGAACGGTTTGCTGATTGACGCGAGTTTGAACACGGTATCCGCATCATTCGGGATGTTCCATTCCAGCGACGCTAATCCATAACCAGCGCTATGAATGACCTCATCATCTTGCACCACGCCCACAGCCGCCCCGGGGACTTCCGACGATAACTGTTCTTGAAGACGTGCGTGTAGCTGATCTTGTAGGGATGATAAGGTCATCAGGTTTTCCTTTTCCAGCGAATTTGGTCGCGATTATGGCGATATATGACATTATACCGCTTCTAACGCGTCAATCGTCCCTTCCATCAGGTCAACCGCTTGCTTGAGTGTGTCTGAATCAAAGGAAAAGTTCGCACCAGCACGGCTGAACAAATCTGGTAAGCTAGCGGTACCCCCTAATGCGAGTGCGGCGAGATAATCTTCCACCGCTTTTTGTTGATCGGTGAGCGATTTCGCCCACACCTGCACAGCACCCAATTGTGCCAGCCCATATTCGATGTAGTAGAACGGTATCTGGAAAATATGCAACTTACGATGCCAACCAGTTAAACGCACATCCTCAAACCCGCTATAGTCGATCCCGCCCATAAACCGATCCCACAATTCACCCCATTTTGCATCACAATTCGCGGGATCAGTGGCTTCTGCGTGGTGGGTATACACCCAATGTTGGAAGGCGTCTACTACCGCCATGTAGGGCCAAAAGACAATATTGGACTCCAGATGTTCGATGCGGGCGCGGGCGGCATCTTCTTCGGTATAAAATCCACCGTGCTCGGCTGTTAGGTAGGGCGCACCGATCAATTCCATTGCCATAGACGCGACTTCACAAAATTCCATCGGCGGGTCTTGTTGTTGCAAATAGGGCAACTTGGTAGATTCAAATGCATGGAAAGCGTGTCCTCCTTCGTGCAAAAGCGTCTGCACATCATCATGCACCCCGACGGCGTTCATGAAGATAAACGGACGTTGCGAAAGCGGATAATCAATACAATAGCCACCGGGCGCTTTACCCTTACGATTTTCCAGATCAAGCAGATTTTCCTGTTCCATCACCTTGAACAATGTGCCTAAACTTGGGTCAACACCATCAAAGATATTTTCCATCCCCTGCAACAGCGCGTCTACTTTTTTATAAGGCTTTAACGCGGGCTTACCGCTGGGGTCAACTTGCGTGTCCCACGGGCGTAACGTGTCTACACCGAGACGTTGACGACGCTTTTCGCGGATGCGTTTTGCCACCGGTACAATAACTTCCTCAATCGCGTTCTGGAACGTGATCGCATCCTCCGGCGTATAATCAAAGCGATCCATCGCCTTCCATTGATACGCACGATAATCTGGCATATCCGCATTTTTGGCGATTTGCCCGCGCAAGTCCATATATTGTGCCCACAACGCATTGAGCGCATCACGATCTTGAAGGCTACGCCCCATAATTAAGCGCCACACTTTTTCGCGTTTATCACGGTCTTGATCCTGTAACAATACACCCATCTGCGTTAGGGTACGTTCTTCACCGTCCCATTCTACGGTCTGTGCGGCGATGATGCGATCATATTCCATATCAAGTTTGGTCACCTGTGTGTTCAGCGCCAAGTTTTCCTCACGAAATAGCTCAATCGACGCTTGCATTTTCTTGAAGGGAATTTGGAAGTTTTCGGGCATGTGCCCGCTCTGAACCAGCTTGGTGTTGAGGGTATTGGTGTAGGTCTGGCTTTTAGGATAAACCTCTTCAACAAAGGAGAGATAGCGTTGGTTGATCGCCTCATCAACCGTGTCCTGTGTGGTCGCCACATACAAACGGCTATAGACCTCGCTCATCAACTTGCCAATCGCTGACCAATCTGCCGTCCAATTATCGACATTCTCGGCTGAAATCTCGCGTGAGATAAGATCATCAAGATACGGTTTATACTGTTCAAATGACCATTCAAGGGCAGTCGTTGCATCTTTCGGTAGCGAATCAAACATCAAAAAAACCTCACGTTTAAAATAAATTTCAAAGGAGAAATAAATTATAAACGAGACCATTTCCTTACGCAAGCTATAGCTTGGTATCTGTAAATTAATTCAGACGCTTTTGTACATCAGAGGATTTAGATTTAAATCAGGGCAACTCAACGGTCAAATGTAGGTCTGCTTTAGACGTTCTTTCTTGAAGATCGCTTGCCGCGCCTGTGCCAATGTTTCCACGAACGCGACCTGATTTTCTGATTGTTTGAGGCGATAAAGCCGTTTTGCGGATTGATAGAAGGGAACAGTTATGGCGGAAATCCCTACAAAGGCAATACGTGAGTCTTCCGCTGGGGACAAGCTGAAGGGGCGCGCATCTTGTAACTTTGCATGGTCAGAAAGCATCGTGCTTTCACGTAAATCTACAATTACATGCACGGTATGGGAGACATCGTTAAACAACGCTTGCGCGTCCTTCACCGCCTCATCCATCTCCGACCATTGCCATTTACCATATACAATTAGTCGCACTACTGTTTTTTCAAGGTTATCCCATGTTGGTCGTATACTCATCGTTATCGTCCGCTACCTGTGTTCTTAGACACCTCTATTTTAATCTCATAGTCCGTAGAGTTCACTTAAGACGCAGAAATTTTTGTCAACATCCGTTCACAACTACACCATCACTCCACACTATGTCTTGCAACTTTCTTATCACGCTGGCGTATAGAAGATAAGCAAACACACCAATGAGCACCCACCTAAAACGTGGGGGAAGGGCATAGTGAGCCATGAGTAAAGCAAACCGTAACGACAAATTACCCGCAATCGCGCTTATGGGACTTGGAGGAATATTCCTCATTTCACAAATTACCGGCATGAGTCTAATCGGCACCTTGTGGCCCCTATTTGTAATCTTGCCCGGACTTCCGTTTTTATACTATGCCTTCAATGGCGGTAAAAATGTCGCCGGGCTAATCTTCCCTGGGCTGTTCATCAGCGGTACAGGGGCAATCTTGATGTATCAGAATCTGTTCAACCATTGGGAATCATGGGCATATGCATGGGCGTTGTACCCGGTATTTGTAGGCTTAGGGTTGATCTATCTAGGACGGCGCACCGACGATAAAGGTACGTACCGTGTAGGGCGAATGATGACCCGTATGAGTCTCATGGGATTTGCCGGTTTAGCCTTACTATTCGAGCTGGTCTTTTTCGGTGGGTTGAGCCTACCCTTGGGCGGTCTAGGTGGCTATCTAGCACCCATCTTGCTCATCATTGCCGGCCTGGTGATGTGGAACCGTAAAGGTGGCAACACTCATAAAGTCACCACTGGTAAGCGTAAAAACAATCTTGAAGATTTTGATGTTCCTAAGCGTAAAAACGGTCATCACGACTCAGATGCACGGGAAATTATCAACCCGGAACTACAACGCCAGATTGATGACGCATTGGCGGAGGACAGCACAGGCGAAGTACCGATTGTGTAAACACCAACACGCTCGGTACACATAACGCATATTGAGGGCGCACAGCGATGCGTCCTTTTACATTCAGCACATGTTTCCGCTCAATAAGCGATCAAATGTGATAAACTTAGAGGTAAAGTGATGACAACCGTAGGACAAACGAGCATGCCCCTAAATATAGGCGATGAACTTGGGACATACACCATCAGTGAGCAAATTGGCTCCGGTGGGATGGCATCCGTCTATAAGGCGAAACATAGTCGATTAAACCGTGATGTCGCCATCAAGGTGATGCACCCGAACATGCTGGTTGATCCTGGATTTTTAGCACGGTTTGAGCGCGAAGCTCGCATTGTCGCAGGTTTAGAACACCCTAATATCGTGTCGATCTACGATTTTGATGACCATCGCAATGAACCTTATCTGGTCATGAAGTTTATCAATGGCGAAACGCTCAAGGACAAGCTGAGGGACGGCATTCCCACACCGGAGACCACCATCACCCTCATGTCACAGATCGCCAATGCGCTGACCTATGCCCATGCACAGGGCGTTCTTCATCGTGATATTAAACCGTCCAACATTTTGCTTAACACCAACAACAAACCCTATCTGACTGATTTTGGATTGGCACGGATCATGCAAGCGGGCGAATCCACCATGAGCGCGGAGATGATGCTCGGCACACCGCAATACATCTCGCCAGAACAGGCAAAGGGCGATACCGATCTCGATGCACGTACCGATGTGTACTCGCTTGGTGTGATACTGTACGAGATGCTCACCGGACAGGTGCCCTTTCGTGGCGATACTGCCTATGCCATTGTCCATGACCAGATTTATTCTGATCCACCCGCGCCCCGGTCTATCAATCCTGATTTGCCCGCAGACGTAGAACAGGTATTGCTCAAAGCACTCGCCAAAGACCCGAATAAACGGTATGACACACCCAACGTGATGCTCACCGACCTCAAAAACGCTTTTGATGGTCACGAAATTACAACAGCATCAGCAGTAACCGATCAACAAGACCCTTTACCCATGCCACCGCCTAAGCTCATGATAGACTTTTCATCGGATGAGGATCCTAAACTTTATCGCAATCGACAGGCGCATACATTCGCGCTTTCAGAATTATCTCGTAAGCTGAACAAAGGCGAGATTGACCACGATACCTATAAACAAGAAAAAGCTACGTTAGAAGCCGACTATCAAAAACGCAAAGAGGCGCGTGCATATGAAATAGAGGCGGAAAAGGCACGCAAGGAAGCGGAAGAGGCGGGACTTACACCAGAATTGCGCTTACGCAAACGGGTAGAAGAACGCTTCAAAAAACGGCGTGAGGCTTTTGGCGAAATTGTCACACATGCGTTCTTTTTTGTTGTGATTAATTACTGGTTGTTCGGTCTGGGAGATTGGGTCAATCAAATTGTTAGTGGCGAAGGGCTGTTACCGTCCGGCGCATCATGGATTACATTATTTTGGGGAATCGGGCTCGTTTCACAGATTTTCAGTTATTACTTCGAGCATGGACCCGGCGCAAATCGACGAGAAGCGGCTATCCAACGCGAATATGAGCGCGAATATCAATTACTCTATGGTCATGAACGCCAGCAAACACCTAAAACAAAAAATGATCTGTTCTATGATCCTGATAACGCCACAAAAACAGACGATCAACATGCGGTACGCCTGACGGATGATGGGGAATTTACCGATAGCTATATTGATGAATTGCGTAATGATGACCCAGCGGGTAACCAGAGCGCACAATCATCATGACATAAATCGCCTAATATTAGGTGAACATATTCGCTGTAATTTAGCGCGTTGGATGTTAAAATAACAATTAGTTTTAGCAAACTAGTAAGTGAGTGCTTAGTATGCCAGACCCGCACAAATCGGCAACAGGTGGGAAATCTGCCGATTCACACACCTCCATTATTATCATCGGTGCAGGCGCTTCAGGGATTGCCGCTGGACGACAATTAACCGATGCTGGTGAGCAGGTAGTCATCGTAGAAGCACGTGATCGCATCGGTGGACGCGCACATTCAGACACCACACTCGCGCCCTATCCGATTGAATTAGGTGCAGAGTTTATTCATGGCAAGCGTGTACTGACACATGACCTTGTTCGCAAATATGGGTTGAACATCCTACACGCGCAGGACGACGACCACAGTTATGTCTATGTAAAGAACACACTCCACGACAGTGATGAATGGGATGAAGCGTTAGATTTTGACTGGGAAGAAACCTTCTGGGAAGCCGCCACAGAACACGTCGAAAAAGGGCATCCAGATTCTAGCCTAAAAACTTTGCTTGATACGGGCAACCCGGAGCTATCCGCTTTATATGACACTCACTACTATCAACTGATTAATAATTTTATCGGGCAAGAATATGGTGCTGGATTTGGACGACACGGCATTTATGGCTTTGCGGAAGCCACTTACGACGGCGACGGTAGCGGGGATTCTTACATCGCAGAAGGGTACACCGCGTTACTCACAGCCCTCGCGCATGGGTTAGATATTCACCTGAACACACCAATTGAGCGTGTGGTATACGACGATACAGGTATCACCCTGATCGCCTCCGACGGAAAAAAATACCACGCCAATCGGGTGATTATTACCCTGCCACTAGGCGTACTACAATCTGATCGTGTCGCGTTTGAACCAACGCTACCGGATTGGAAAACCGACGCAATCAACGGGTTGGGCGCGGGCAAGGTCAACAAGCTCATACTAAAGTTTGCACGTCCCTTCTGGGATGATGACATGGAAATGCTCTATACCGAAACACATACCCAACTGTGGTGGCGACCGGGGATAAACCGTGACGATGAAGTGCCTATCTTGACCGCGCTGATGGAAGACAACAGTGACATCAGCTACGGAAAATATAATGAAACAGAAGCCATCAATGCCGGTATCGCGGAATTAGAACGCATCTATGATAAACAAAATCTGGCAGAATTACTGGTTGAAGGACACTTTATCAAATGGAGTGATGATCCCTACGCGTTAATGGGATATTCTTATACTCCGGTGAATAGCAGTGGCTTACGGGATAAACTCGCACACCCTGTAGCGAATCGCCTATTTTTTGCCGGAGAAGCCACCAACACCATCCGTCCGGCGACGGTACATGGCGCGATTGAAAGTGGGTATCGTGCGGCAGATCAGGTACTAGCACTCCGCGACGACTCATCGCTTTCATCATAATCGAATTCGAGCAATTCACCATCTTCGCTCAGGCGCATCCCGACATAGGCATTCATGTCATTATTTTTTAGCTTGGGCACACCATTAAACAGGCGTGTGCGTTCAATTTCACGCTTAATCGCCCGTTCTCGCAACTCCGTCATGAGAAAATCTACCGAATGCACCGCGAAGCCGATTGCCCAAACGCCGGAAATCAGCGTGGCGATAAACTCGAAAAATCCCCGCCCGCCAAAATTGCCCGGATTAAAGATAAAAAGCCACAACACCACCATCGACACAATAAATGCGGTAGCGTGTATGGCATATTCCTTGCGCTTTTCGTAGGTCTTGTGAACACGTTTACGGATGTCTTTGTAAATCTTCTCTAAATCCTGCTCACTCAAGGCACTATTCCATATATACGAGTCTGAAAAGGTTCCATCACCGAACTCGTATGTGATTGTGTAATCAACCGACGATTATCACGGCTGAACGTAATCGGCGTATCACTGATTTCGATGAGTTGTTCCCCTGTAATTGTATCGTAGATAGCGTCTTGTGCCACACCGAGGATTTTGCCCTGATGGCTAAAAACTGTCGCGGTGCCTACAAAGCTGAATCGGCGTGCCAGCGTTACCACATCGTATAGACCGGAATCATCTATCGCGACTAACTTGCCATCTGGGCTGAAGAGTCCCGCTTGTCCCGTGTCGATCCGTAACGGAAGCATGCGCGTACCCGTCTCGACCTCATACACACCATCCCCCGGAATCAACACCACCGATCCGTCCGCATTAAAAGCGATACGCGATGACTCCACGCCCTGTGTATCAAACAGGCGTTCATGATGCCCAAGATCAACCACACCATCTCGCGGTGTTGCCAGATAGTGACTATCCGCACTAAACGCGATATACCTTGTGCTAAACGTATACACCACATCGCCCGTCAGTAGATCATAAACCGCTGTTTCTGCGAACGCGACATATCGGCTATCTGGGCTGAAAATAGTCCTGCGAAAGCGATCATCTGAAGCAGATGCAATCACGGCGAGGTCGCCATCTTCTACCCGATACACACCGTAGGCAGTGCCCAACCAGCGCCCATCCGGTGAGAATTGTGGGGATTGTCCGATGATCTCAAATTGTTTTTCCCATGTTGCGATGTCGTAAACCGCATCATCACTAATGGCGATTTGTGATCCGTCCGGTGAGAACACAGCGGTTGCTCCTTGCAATGAATAGAGCGACTCTCCACTATCGGCATCATAGAGTGCTTCACCCCATGTAATCAGCAAACGTCCGTCAGGACTATATATGGGAATGGACGATGTGAATGGAAAAACACGCGCACCACTGTCGATGTCATACACCCCGCGTGATCGTAAGGTGATACGGTCACCATCCGGGCTAAATTCCGCGAACGCACCGTCAAACACATGGAGTAGCGTAAAATGGAGCGATTCATCCTGTGCGTTGAATACGCTATTAGCAAACCAGAACACGCCCAACACGATGACAATGGCATAAATACGAAACGATGATTTCATAGCGCACTCCTGTATGTTCAATTATTCAATCTGACACGCATCATGCGGTAATCGTTCCGAAAAACCTTCGCCGTTTACCCAATTTCTGTAATCACCTCAACCGTTATATCATCGAGATGAGGAGCCACAGCAGTGAGGCGATGTTTTACATCATGCACAATGGTATTCGCCTCGCCAATCGTCAATTCAGAAGCCAACGTAATGACCACATCAGCGTACAAGCGATGACCAACCCATCGCGCTCGCAACTGATTCAGTGCGACCACGCCATCAGAATCTTCAATCGCGTGTTGCATATGATGGAGCATATGTGGATCAACTGCATCCATCAAACGATACCATGTAGATTTAGTTGCGTTCCATGTAATCCCCACAATCGCAACACCAATTACGATACCAATTATCGGATCAAGCACCGGCACTCCGATTAACGCTCCGAAGACCGCACCCAACACTGCCAGTGAAGTTAGCCCGTCCACCCGTGCATGTTGTCCATCAGCGATCATCGCATCAGAACCGATCTGTCGTCCAACACGAATCTGCATTAGCGCAACCAATTCATTGCCGATAAATCCAACCACAGCGGCAAGTGCCAGCCAGGGTAGATTTGTCAACGGTTGTGGGGCAATCAGCTTATTGAGCGACTCCCACAAAATGTAGCCCGCACTAAACGCAATCGAAATTACAATGAATACACCAGCGATATCCTCCGCCCGACCATAACCATAGGTATAACGGGTCGTGGCAACACGGCGTGCCAGATAAAACGCGATCAACAGCGGGATAGAGTTCGCCGCATCGCCGAAGTTGTGTACGGTATCGGCTAAAAGTGCCACACTGCCACTCGCAATATAAATAACCACCTGTAGCACAGTCGTGATGGCTAATAACCCCAGCGCTAACCAGACTGTACGAATGCCAAGTTCGTTATCATGAAAAGCACGGTCAGAAGCAAGGTCACTGTATCCGTGATCATGGCTATGCCCGAATCCCGGTAAATGTAATACGGTGGCGATTGTGCCTAATAAGCCGTTCCCACCATGATGATTATGGGTGTGTTCGTGATGATGTCTATCAGACATGTAATCCCCTTTTTGCTAACTTCTAGCATGTACAAACATCGGATGGAGCGTCTCCCAAATTCAGCGCATTTCATACAGTCTACGCCGGTTTATCCGCAAAAATCAACGCATGTTCTCCACCACCGCGCATCGTAATATTCTCAAATCCTGCATCTTGCATCAATATCTCAAGCTCGCGCAACACCACGCGCAGATCAAACACAACGATCCTGCCACCCGCCTTAAGCACGCGCAACATCTCCAGATTCGCACGACGACGATGCTCTACATTCCCGATGTGGTGCAAGGCAGATGACGACACGATAACATCAAAACAATTCGCTTCAAAGAGCATATCACGCGCATCCATAATACGCAGATCAACCCGATCATCCAGTCCTTCGTGTTGGGCATTTTTCCAGAAGATTTCGGCTGTGCCGCCGCCACTATCCGGCAAGAACAAATCAATACCTGTCGCTTTGCCGGTGGTCAACTGTTTCGCACACCCGAATAGCATCAAGCCGCTCCCCGTTCCCACATCAAGCACCTGCTCATAACCGCGCCATTGCACATTAGATACAATCGCATCCCGCACATGATAGCGAATCCCCTTAAAGCGGTTAAGCGCCAGCCCAATCACAATCCTCGGCAGAGTCAATCCAATGCCAACTACGATCAACAATCCATTCATGGGCGAAAACCCGCTTTGGAACGCCATCCCAATACCTAATATGGTCAGCAAAATGCCTACAATGCCAGTAAGTGAAATACCATTCGGCACTTGCATACGATAATCAGCGGCGATTTTATGGATAAGCCGTGCGATCAAGGGACGATGAATTAATTGCATCATGGTGAATAGCTCCTTCGATATAACAATTTTGTCGTGAATAACGCGCTTATTTGCGCTCTAACCACAGTAGCTGTTTTCAGTATCCGAAGCACTAATCACTTGCCCTGTTATGTACACTAATGAACAATAGAAGCAATGTGTTCATCATTAGGACAATCTCATGCCAGAGCATTCCACTGACCGCCGTGTACAACGCACACGCCAATTGCTAAAAAGGTCGCTTATTCGACTCATCAACGAAAAAGGTTACGATGCAGTCACTATTCAAGACATCACCGAACACGCAAACCTAGGGCGCACGACGTTTTATCTGCATTATCAGAGTAAGGATGAACTCTTGCTCGATCATCATGCCGAATTACTGGACAATCTGGACATTCGTGCATGGTCACGCGAAGAATTATTGCTCGAAACCGAAGCAACCGGCTTGATCGCTTTTCTGGAACGTGTCGCGGGGGGACGTGGCGTGTATATGGCGATTCAAGGAGCCAAGGACAATGATGTTATTCAAGGTAGGATACAAGCGCAGATGGTCACTAATCTGAGTCAGAGCATTACCGATGCCTTCCCCAACAGTGAAACACTTATACCAATGTCGGTGCTGTGCAATTACGTCGTCGGCGCACAACTTGGAATCATCAAATGGTGGATGACCACACGCACTGACTACACGCCCCGCCATCTCGCGCATATGATTCAACGCTTGCAATACGCCGCCATCGCTGATGCCCTCGGGCTTTTAGATAAAACCTAAACGGAGCATCATGAATTTGTGAAATATACTGTAATAAATGTAGTGCTAAAAGTTGTCTTTTCGCATTATTCCGTAACATACAGCGATAGGAAAGAAAAATGAAGAAAAATCCATTTTTGAAATACACACAAGGTTTCGACCTCACATTTGAACAAGCAACAGAGGACGATTTTCGCAGATTTGGAAATGCATTACTGACATTTTCTCGTGATCATTTGCATTGCTTTGAAACATCTGCACAGTATTGGACACAACAGATTTTCACACATATCATTGATGCAGACGGCAATCCGATATTCGGGCTGGTGCGCGTATTCCGAATCACAGATTATGATACTCTTCCAACAACACTAAAGGACTTAGCCAGCGCAGATGTGCCTTATTGGGTCACTTTAATGGGTACATATGGCATAGAAGATCAGTGGCGGAAGCGAGACAGCTCACAGGGGCATCAGGTCTTTCCAGCTGATTCCGCGTTTACCCCGATGTTGAAAGCGGCTTTTACACAGATGAACCTCAAACCAGGCGAAACGCTTGATGAGCAAGACGCACGATTAGAGTTTGCTGGTACAACTGTATTCAACCGTTATTTCCACGTAGAAACAGCGGAGAATAGTCCATACCTCCCTGCTCAGGATGAATTTATTACACCCTACAAGATACAAAGTGTATTTGGGGTGGGTAGTCCATTTCTATCAGGCTCAAGTTTCATGCTTCTTATGTTTTCAAGAATACCATTACCTGAAGAAACGCTCTCAAAGTTGAACACCTTAACATCTTATATTGCAACGTCCTTAGCGATCTACGACGGTCAAGATTTAATCTGGGAGTAAGGCGCGCGTGGATGTTAGTATATTGTTCCATTGAGCCACTACACCAATGTCCTTGCAGAAATCACGAATATTCGGGAAACTAGGTGAAATCAGCTATTCGCGCAATCTTAAAGGATATTCTACATGACAGACTCACCCGAAATTCGTGACGATCTCAAAGCGCTCAATCGACGGAGTCGCACATTATTAGAGGGAGCAGACCGCGCCGCCGCCCGTTCGATGCTCAAAGCCATCGGCTTGACCGACGACGATCTCGCAAAACCACTCATCGCTGTCGCCAACACATGGACAGAAGTTGGACCCTGCAACTTTCATCTGCGCCGTCTTGCCGCGAAGGTCAAAGAGGGCATCAAACGTGCCGGTGGCACCCCGCTAGAATTCAACACGGTCAGCATCAGCGATGGCATCACGATGGGCACAGAAGGCATGAAAGCCAGCCTTATCAGCCGTGAAATGATCGCAGATAGCATCGAACTGGTCACACGCGCCAATTATTTTGACGGCGTGATCGCTATTTCGTCGTGCGATAAAACTATCCCCGGCACGATTATGGCGCTGATTCGCCTCAATATCCCGTCGTTGATGCTCTACGGTGGCACGATTGCCCCCGGTAGCCATCTGGATAAACCGCTCGATGTGGTGAGCGTGTTTGAAGCCATCGGACAATATCAAAAAGGCACCATAAGCTATGAACAGCTGAAAGCGGTTGAGGACAATGCCTGCCCCGGTCCCGGTGCGTGTGGCGGACAATACACCGCCAACACGATGGCGACGATTGCCGAAATTATGGGTATTTCCCCGATTGGCATGAACGAAGTCCCCGCAGAAGACGCGGATAAGCTCGAAGTCGCGCTGAACGCAGGCGCACACGTCCTCAAATTGATCGAAATGGATTTACTGCCGGACAAAATCATCACGCGCAAATCGTTAGAAAACGCGATTGCATCAGCCGCCGCGACGGGTGGCAGTACCAATAGCGTACTCCACACCATCGCCTTCGCCCGTGAAGCAGGCATCGACTTTACCATTGATGACATTGAACAAATCAGCCTAAAAACCCCCATCATCGCGGATATGCGCCCGACAGGAAAATATGTCGCACAGGATATGTATGAAGCAGGCGGAATCCAATTGCTCGCCAAGCGCATGATCGAAGCGGATTATCTGCACGGAGACACCATGACTGTCACTGGACAAACACTGGCGGAAGCGGTCAGCAATGCTAAGGAAACTGACGGTCAACAGGTGATCCGCACAGTCGATAACCCAATTAAGGACTCCGGCGGGCTAGTGGTGTTAAAAGGCAATCTCGCGCAACGCGGTGCGGTGGTCAAGCTCAAGGGTGATGAACCCCAATATCACAAAGGACCGGCGCGCATTTTTAATCGTGAAGAAGACGCTTTTCAGGCAGTACAACGTCAGGAGATCAAAGCCGGCGATGTGATTATCATCCGCTATGAAGGACCAGTTGGCGGACCCGGTATGCGCGAGATGTTGCTGGTGACCGCCGCGCTCGTCGGGCAAGGCTTAGGGCGCGATGTCATGTTATTGACCGATGGGCGCTTTAGTGGGGGCACACGCGGTCTGATGATCGGGCATTGTGCGCCGGAAGCAATGGTCGGGGGCACCATTGGCTTATTAGAAGAAGGCGATATGGTGGAAGTCGATGTCGCCAAACGAAGCCTGAACGTGCTCCTCAGCGACGAAGCACTCGACACCCGCCGTGAGAGATGGCAAGCCCCGGAACCCAATTATCGCTCCGGTGTGCTGGCAAAATACGCCAAACTCGCCAAACAAGCCGACGACGGCGCGGTGAGTAATTTGGTGTAGTGGGATTGTTTAGAGTTTTTAGTCACATGTGCCGGAGGTTGTGGTTTCTACGCCTCCGGTTTTCTTGTTTACTTCTGCTATGCAAGTAAAAGTTTCCCAAAACCATCGTTTTCTATACGTCATTGCGACGAAAGATCACATTCATTTGAATCCACGCTAAAATTTATACAAATGGTCTTGTGAGAGTAGCTATCATGAAACGATTTTTCACTATCTTGATGTTTTTTATGCTCCTTATAGCACCACTTGATGCACAGGATGACTTACCAGATTTTCCGCCTGATCCGACTGAATTATTTGATGCACGTCTCACTGTTGTTGATATTCAGATTATCCCACCATCACCTGTTGCAGATACGGATTCTCAGCAAATTTACGTCTTCAATGTAGTTACAGGCGAATGGCAATCATTCCCCTTCCCAACAGAGTTGCCAAATCCGCCATCAATTAAAGCATGGGAAGATAATACTTACCTTGTTTATTCTTATGATTTAGGCGCATGGATTCTCAACACTGAAGACAACACATACACTGAAATACCATTCGTCTGTGATAGTTATGCTCCAGCACCACCTGGAGATGGTGAATGGTATCCCGTTATCGAGTGGAACGACATTTCTACAGGTGACATCGCCACCATGCGTTTATGTTTTACCGAGACAGGGGAAATCACAGCACCGCTCACTGCCGAAATTGATTGGTTTCATTGTTGTGGCGCACTAACCATGAGTCCCACTGGTGAATGGCTAATTTTAATAGCAACCGAGGGCGAAATAATTGTTCAATCCGAAGTCTATGGTCCCACAACTTACGTATATTATGCTTATGAGATCAGTACCGGTCATTTACATCGACTTGGTGATTTACCAACAGGTATGGACATATCTGTTCCACATATATCTGGTTGGGTAGATGATACACACGGCATTATTTATGATATGTCCCCGGGAGAAAGTTCATCAGATGATTTTTACACCTTTGATATTACAGAACCCGATAGTTTCGAGCTGTTTTTACATGGTTGGTTATTGCGGTCATCATGGGCGTATATTGACTACAACCGTAGTTATCAATTACTAGAAACAACTGCACAACGTGCTTTCATTACTGGTTCGCGTGTGGAACCACATCAACCCTGTACCCTGTATATTTATGATAGATATGGCATCCGCCAATTTGAGCTTGGTTATGATTGCCTCGGTGCACATTTTTTCTACGCTGATAACGCATACTATACTATTCGAGCAGATATAACTTCGTCAGAAACCTCCACGTTAATTCGTATGGAGTCTCTTACAGGTGAAATCACAGAGCTTTTCACAGGCGAAATTGAAGGGTTCATACAGCTCTCGCCGGATGGACGCTATGCTACACTTTTGATGGATAACAATGGAGAAGTAGATCGCGTGAATTATTTTTTTGATGGTGCTATCGGTGCTGTCTCAGATCACGGTTTAGAGGAACCTTACTATGTGCGTGTTGATCTCGAAACAGAGGGGGCAGTAGAAATCATCGCTGACATTGAACGCTATTCTTACACTATGCAAAACCCATTCGCCTATTTGTTTTACACCACCAATGACAATTATATTGTGCACTCATCACAGATTGCAGAAACGACTTTTAGCGTTAGAGCGACACCGCGTAACTATGACGGCTATTCGCCACCACACGCCATTTATGCGTTAGAATATCAGAGTGAATGATACACGCTTTATTCTTACATGAACTATAAATCTGTTAAAATGCGTTTAATACAGAAGGCAATCTAATGTCACAGCGTATACATACTCTCGAAGATGTCATTGATGAACTTTCTTCTGCGGAAAAGCACAGATATTACAAAGGCTTGTCCGTGATATTGGCGATGCCTTCCCTGGCATAGAAAACACACCTGGTATTTCCGGTGGAGAAGCGCGGATAGTGCAAACCCGTAATCCCGTTTGGGTATTAGTACAAATGAGGAG
>DAOTXB010000748.1:0-3371 GCA_034435575.1 Anaerolineae bacterium | reverse complement strand
TATTTACGTTTGTGCGTAGATTCTGGTAACTTGGTTGATTTTGTAGGGAGATTATGTTGTCTCGTCCGTTGCACTCTTCGCCAATCACATTCATGGGATCAATCGGCTCATCAATGAGTACCCATGCGACTCGAAATGGTGATATTGCTCGGGCGGATTCCGCATCTTCTACTAAGAAATTATAAGCCAAGTTGAAGGCTCCGCAATCAAAGCTATTGACCGTGCCGATATTTGCAGGTGCGAGGTCATCCAGCAAAGTATTGAGAGATTCTGGCATATATTCTTGCGTTGCATCAAGCGTTATAGTTAAAGAAGGTGTTAAAGTCGCTGTTGGTGATGCGGCATTGGCTGTTTGTGTGACTTCCTGCGCGGCTTCTGTACGTGCAATTTGAGCGTTCTCTGTAGCATTGATGATGGCGACGGCTGTTCCTGTGACAATATTGGCGGTCTGGGTTGCTTCGATTGCTTGAGCGGTTGCTATGACATTAGTAGCATTGGCAACTTGGGTTGCTTCAATTGCACGCGCGGTTGCGGTTACATTGGCGGCATTGGCAGTTGCTGTACGATTGTTGGATGATGCCGTGCTTGAAGCATTTACAACTACAGCAAGTTCAGTTTGATCGATACTGATCTGCTGTTGCGTTGCCGTGCCCACAACTGCTGTTTCTGTACTATCCATGATAACCTGTGCGGTTTGGCTGGCTTGACGTATCTCAGCAGTTGCTGTGCGATTGCTGGGAATTGCGGTTTCTGTCAAGTTGTTGGCAACAGCAGTTTCAGTTTGATTGACGATGGTTGCTGTTTGAGTTGCAATATCCGCAACTTCTTGGGCGGCTTCTGTACGTGCAATATTGGATTGTGCCGTTTGGGTGGCGGGTGCAACCTCAGTAGCGCGGATGATGGTTTGTTCCGCTTCAAATGTAAAGGTCAAATCCGCAGTTTGCTCTGCCTGTACGCCTACTTCAGTTTCACTGGCGGCAAGGGCAATAGCACGGGCTGTGCTCGTTGTATTTGCATCGCGGTTGTTCTCCTGATTATTGGCGATTGTCAAGATAATAAAGAAAATAATTGCCAAAAGTGCTCCTACTACCCCAATTGTGATTCGTTGTATGCGCTGTTGTCGTTGTATGCGAGGCAACAGGCTTTCGCTTGTATCAATTGGTACATCAATGACTGATGCTGAATCACTGAAAATGACAAGTGAACCATCTTCTTGTTCTACCGTGTTTGGCTTCCTGCGTGTTGCAATAATAACTTCAACTTTACCGTGATCTCTGACCGCACGCTGGAATGCTTTTGCAAACTCTCCTGTACTCTGGTAACGGTCTTCTTTTTTCTTTTCGAGCGCTTTGAACAATACCTCGTCAACTTCTGGTGGCAGTTCTGGGTTTATATCGGTGGGTGTAGGGGGCTTTTTTGTAAGGTGTAAGTTGAGAATAACCATCGGATCACTGCCGGTAAATGGCAGTTTCCCTGTTGCGAGTAAAAAAGCGATAATGCCTAATGAATAAACATCAGATAATTTATCTAACTCGTCGATCAGACCACTTGCTTGTTCCGGTGACATGTATTGTGGGGTTCCGGGCATCTCCCCCATGCGGGTGAGTTGTGTATGGTCATGCACCCGTGCAATACCAAAGTCAGTTAAGGCGGAATGGGTACGATCAAGTAAGAGAATGTTGCCGGGCTTAAGATCACGATGAACAATCCCACGCTTATGGGCATAATCCAGCGCACTGGCAATCTGGCGCAAAAGCAATGCCGTCGCTTTAAGGTTAATATGCGCGACTTGCTTCAATAGATCAGAGAGGCTTCCTCCGCTCAAATAATCCATTACGATATATGGGCGGTTATCGTAAATACCATCAGCTCGATATTGTACGACATAGGGATGCTTTAATTCTTTCATGATGTGCGCTTCGCGGGCGAAACGGCTCACAACTTCAGGATGCTCTGCCCAACTGGACTGAAGGAGTTTTAAGGCGACATCTTCGTTAGAGTTTAGGTCTTTTGCTTTGTAGACAACAGCCATGCCACCGGCTTTGATACGCTCGGCAACTTGATAGCCATCAATCACCTTGCCTAGAATTTCTTCAGACATTCAGGTTTCCTGAGTTGTGTTAAGTGCTTGTTTAATCAGACAAATGTAATGTCATTATACCGACTTTATATGATTGTTGCTCATTCACCTGATCGCAATCCAGGGTAATCGCATCAAAATAGGAAAAGAGAGACAATGAGGTAACTGACGTTACGCACCGAGTACCTCAAAATGAGGTAAACTACGCGCATGAATGATAAAGAAATGCTCGATATATACACAGATTATCTCATCAGTTCGTTCGGACTGACAACGCAAACGGGTTTGTCGCGGTTACTGAATGGCGAAATCAGTCATGACCGGGTTCAACGCTTTCTGGCAAAAGAACCGAAGACAGGCAAAGAGCTTTGGTTGACCGTGAAACCGTATATCCGCCAAATCCAGGCGGAAAACGGGGTCATTATTGTCGATGACAGCATTGCGGAAAAGCCACATACCGATGAGAACGAGATCATCGCCTGGCACTACGATCACACGAAAGGTTACAGCGTCAAAGGGGTCAATTTCATAACAGCTCTGTATCACGTTAACGACATTTCTTTGCCTGTCAATTACTGTTTGGTGGAAAAAACCGAACGTTATACTGACAAAAAGACTGGAAAAGAGAAGCGTCGTTCGCCTGTCACCAAAAATGAACACTATCGCCAAATGTTGCGTCAGGTGAAGCAGAATCAGATACCATTCCGCTATGTGCTCAATGATGTGTGGTTCGCCTCGGCGGATAATATGATGTTCATTAAGCATGACCTTGAGCGGGATTTTGTCATGCCCCTCAAGGCTAATCGTAAAGTTGCCTTGAGCCTCGCGGACAAAAAGCAAGGTCGTTATGAGCGTGTCGATACGTTGACAATTGAACTGGATACCGTCCTGACCATTTATCTGGAAGGGGTCGATTTTCCCCTCAACTTGGTCAAGCAAGTCTTCACAAACGGAGATGGTAGCATCGGTATTCTTTATCTAGTCACCAGTGATCTTGACCTCATCTACGACGAGATCACCACAATCTATGGCAAACGATGGAACGTGGAACCGTATCACAAGTCGCTCAAGCAGAACGCATCGCTGGCGAAATCGCCGACTAAGACCTTGACCACGCAGAGTAACCATTTCTTTGCGTCGGTTTGTGCTTATATCAAGTTGGAAATGCTCAAAGTCACCACAAAAACTAATCATTTTGCACTCAAGGCTAAGCTCTATGTAAATGCCTTACGATCTGCATTTCAAACTTTAGATTCCTTGCAGCCTATTCGCTTGGCTGCGTAACGTCAGT
>DAOTXB010000747.1:0-9721 GCA_034435575.1 Anaerolineae bacterium | reverse complement strand
ACGAGTTCTTGCCCCGCATCCACACCTTTACTACCCTCTTCGGTAACCATAACCGCAGAATTGGTCGCCCGTTGAATTTCACCGAGAATCTCGCGCACCTGCACGGTCGCATCACGGTTCTGGTCAGCGAGATTGCGTACTTCCATCGCCACCACTGCGAAGCCTTTACCCTCTTCGCCCGCGCGTGCCGCCTCAACACTGGCGTTGAGCGCTAACATACGCGACTGATCTGCGAGTGCGTTTACCGCCGCGATAATTTCACCAATTTGCTGGGTGTGCTCGGATAACACAAGAATGTTATCGGCGATATCCTCCACACGACGACGGATCGTTTCCATCCCCTGTACGGTTTCAGTCACCGCATCAATCCCGCCACGAGAAATATCTACCGATACCTGTGCGGTTTCTGCCACGCTCTGCGCCCGTTCTGCCGTTTCTGTCACCGTGGCACGGACTTCATTAACCGTTGCGGTTGTTTCCGTCACCACAGCATCCTGCTCATTCGCCATTGAAATCTGACGGGAAGTTGCCTCCAAGATAGATTGTGTGTCGGCATCAAGCCGAGACATCGCCTTGCTAATTTCCGTCACCAAACCTTGCAGACGATCCAGCATTCGGTTGATTGATCGCCCGAGACTAACGATAATACGCCCTTCGTAAGTGTTTGTATCCAGATTAGGCACATCTAAGCGTTGACGCAAATCACCATCCGCGATGCGTTCTAAAATATCGACGTAGCCACTCAACGAACTATCAATCCCACGATAGCTAAAGTTGTACACAATCACGCCGAACAAAATCCCGATTGCCAAAGCGAGAATCGGCACCGCCATAACGCCCAGCCCCACCTCATCTACGCTGATATACATGATAAACGCTAGTATCAGCACCGGAACAAATGCCGCCACCGCAGTTGAGAGCACGACCCCATTGCCGAGCAGTGATAATACGCGCGAAATTGCGCTACCCTCATCACGCGGGTTTTCAACAGTCATATCAGCCATAGTGATTCACATCCTGACCATTTGTCATCATCAAAAATTTCATGTCATTGAGCATCATAAAACCTCGTCCCCACCACCGACCGTCAAGCGCTCATCTTCAAACATCGCGCTGGCATCAAGCACAACCATACGATCTACCGTGACACCATGGGCATATCGAATAAACGTTGCCGGTTCCACATCTACGAAAGGCACATCGCGCACGCCATGTACATGATGCGCTAACAACCCGATTTCTAGCTTGTTTTCGTTGATGACCACCAATTCATTCGGCGGTTTCTTCTCTTCAAGGCTTAAATCAAAAAAATAACGCAAATCCAAAACAGTCGTAATCCGTCCGCGCAGATTCACAACACCACGATAAAAGGTGGGTGTACCGGGAACCACCGTGATATTTGGTGCAGTGCGTACAGCGATTACTTTCATGACATCGATACTATAGCGCTCGCCGCCAAGCTCAAATTCCAACACCGTGTACGTACTATCAGCATCTGTTTGTTGATCCACAATCGGTGTAGCGTATTGTTCGGCACGTTGGCGTAAGCGTTCCTCTAAGACTTGCTCACGGCGCGAAGCATCATCAAAATCCAGCTCTTCCCAGATTGATTGCCAATCAAACTCTTGTTCATCACTCATCAGCGCGTCCGATATTCCAATCCTGTTATATCTGTCACATTTCAAGTATACACGAAGCAACAGTTTTCGTTACGAAAGATTTTTTGAATTGTAGGTGTTTAACTAAGATTGCAAAAAGAGGCTATTCAGAGGCGCTAATCGTAAATTCCGCATATGCGACAGCAATCGCACGTTCATCAGCTGATAATCCTAACGACATCGCCGAATCCGCACTCTCGTGAGTCAATGTGAGTAGGTTGTTATTCAGCGCACTTATGGGCACAATTATTGTATACGTGTTCCAGCCATCAGCCGTAATCGTCACTGTCTGATCGCCAATTATGACTGTACGCGCTCGATCAAATGCTGTGGCAGTAAAGGTAATTTCCATGCGTTCGCTTTGTGGTGGGTTTACCCGTAAAGTAACCCGTTCCCCTGCCCAACGTGCCATTGGACCACCGATATTTTCAGGATTGAACCAACCACTCCCTATGTACACCCAATCTGCACCGCCACCGAGGTCTATTGTCATCGTTGCCGGAGTTTCATCACAATCAAAGGCTTCCGCTCGCCACCAGATCACCTGTGTATCATGACTAATCTGTGGCACACACAAACCATCACGCTCGTTGAGCCACCCAATCCAGTGGGTCATTTGATCGTCGGTCATCCATTGACGATGTGCGAACACGTACCCCATCGGGTAAGAGACCAAATATTGGTCAAATTCAGCATTAATCTGCACCATCTGCTCCTGTGAGCGAGGATAATCCTGCGCCAACCAGGTGAAAAATGGCGAATCGGTATAATAAGCATAGTCGCTAAATGGGATACGTGCGAGAAATCCGTTCACAGTGCGCTTCTGATGCAACGGTGTGTAAATAATACTGTAGCGCCCTGCACCCATGCCCGTCCATCCATAGTGAACCCCAATCGGTACATCCAGAATGACATAATCGCGCTCATCCTGACCAATCGTGTCATAAATCGGGTAATCAGTGATATTTCGCGTTGGGAACGGCTCCAAAATGCCTGTTTCCACTAACATAAGCGCCCCGGCAATCAAAGGCAGGATAGCAAGGCGACGTTTTGTCTGTTCAGAGAGGCGCGTCAAGAGATAATCCAACACCAACGCCACAAATGTCACGAGTACAAATGTCAATGGGAGCACAAAACGCTCCGGTGTGCGGTACTGTCCATTCAACGCTTCGTGTAAAAACCGATAGGGTAACGCCACGCGTGTATCGCCTAGTTGTATATCTACGCCAAGCATCAACAGTGCCAGCGGTAGCGACATCAACAGCCACAGCCAATGCGGAGGATTGGGATAATCGCCCGATGTCTGATACCGTGGCATAGACCGTTGACGCAAAACGGTGACTCCGATGCCGACAAGACTTCCCCAAAAGGTTACTGCTAGCACGGTGCCAACACGCTTATTTTCTGGGTCGAAATCCAGACCAAACCATGATGACGACGATAGCGCTAATTCACGGATTGATTCAAGACTAGACGGCGGATAAACATAAGGGTTGCTAGTGTCAACGGCAAAAAAAGCTGATGATGGATAGATCAACACCACACCAATACCCATAATCGCCAGAGCAAAGATGCCCCATAGCATCGGTTTCACCCAGCGAAAATTTTGCCGTAAATGCCATAGCGTCCACACACCATACACGCCCAGCACAATCGGCAGTGATAACCACAATCCATAATCTGTCAGCCAACATCCCCAGAAAGCCAAGCCGAGTAACAGCGCGGAGATGGGGCGTTTGAATATGCGCGTAAACGCTACCTCGCGCCATAGACTCAGCGTTAAGGGAATCCACCATAATGAAATGATATTGAGATGGCTGTTACTTGCGGAAAAACGCACATAGGGTTGAAACGCGAAAAACACACCCAAGGCAAATGCCATGCTCACCCCAAACGCCGAGCGTGAGAGCATCGGTTTTATCCACGCAAATGTCGCCAATGCGGTTAGCAGTGTGCTGAGTACGAGCGCCAGCGTTAAAAAACCAATACGCTCAACAAACGGTTCAATCAGCATCCACAATGGCAACCAGATTGGTGTTAGGGTGTGTAATGTCAGGTTATGTGTATTCGGGAAAAGCATAAAATCCGATTGCAGTGGATCGAGTCCGTTTTGCAAGGCATGATCTATCCACCAATAATTCCAGATGAAATGATCATAATCAGTACGTACTGCGCCGGGAACAACCTCCCCAAATCCCGCGATTAAGCTCCAAAAAAACAGCACACTAATCAGCGCATAGCCCACCAGAGCAAGCATGTATACCCATATATGACGGACATTTGATCGAGGCATTTGTAAGGATTCGAGCATACGGGAAGCACTTCACATCACAGCACATAAGACAGCGCTATGACGTTACCATGATGCGTGGAGATGAGCAATGTATCAACAGAAAACGGGAAAGATCAACGGCTATGCGAATATCGCAAATAACAACACGGGAACAAGCATGCCGAGGATCGAACCCGCGACGACTTGTGCCGGTGTATGCCGATGCAACCGCAAACGTGCCGCACCAACAACAATCACCAGCGGTAATGTCAGCATGCCATAGAGTGTGCTAAACAACACCCATAAGGCTACTGTGGCTCCGCCGATGCTGATGGCATGAAAGCTAATTTGCCATTTGAGTGTGATACCCGCGATCAATATGAGCTGAACCAGTGTAAAAAGGGTAAAAAGGAGCACAACATCCGATGCATTAGATAACGTGAGCACAAAAAATGCAATCAGCGTGGAGGCGATTGAAACTAGAAACGGCTTGATGCGTTCCCCACGCACTTTCATATGCATATCGGTAATGCGCCCACGCTTGACCATAATGCCAATATAAATTAACGGTGAGATGCACACAAACCAAATGTAGATCGATGCCCACTCAATGCCCTGTGAGGTTGTCGGAGAATCGCGTAGTGCAATCGGCACAGCCATCAATGCCCATACCATTGGCGGGCTTAAAATATCAGAAACAATACGTTCCCATGATATATCATAGTTTAGTGCGCTAATTTTCATCCAAATATTATCTCGCTGTATGGTCTGACTACAGACCAGTAAAAAGTTGAGGGTCTGTTAGCCCTCAATTATAAAGTCTGTGTTCGTTTGCTAAACATCTTAAAATATTGAACAGATCGTACAATTTAGTCAAAAATGTATTATCTGAAAAGATTTATAATCTGGAAGGATCAATTAACTATAACATATGATACATTAAATGATCTTGAATCTCGTGTTGTCGAATATACACATGACCATAATATTCATATCGAAATGAGTACATATTATGAATGATGAGTTGCACGGACAATTAACCTCAGAGTGGGTTATTCCAACATATGCACAGAACTTGCTATGGATAGAAACCGAGAGCGAACTTGTCCAGACAGCAGGTCCTTATGGATTATTCGAGCTGAACACCCCTGCTTCAACCATCAATGTGCGGTGGGCGCACGAAGATGGACCTATCCTTGCCTGTTTACGCTGGCAAGTAGATACCCTTGAGTGGGACGGCATTATCAAAGCAGGTGGCTATGTTGATTCTATACATATCAGCGAAATTGCTGGTATATCCTCGCCAGTGATGGTGGCTTACATGGGCGGTAAACCGTTGAAATCAACCGCTTATGGCTATCCTGATGAAACGCACCGCACCAGCCCGCCTTATGGATTGCCGAATTTCCACAGCGCCCTTGTCGAAAACGTCCCCGATTCGGTGACGATGTGGATTATACCGGAACAAAATATCATGAGTGATTCCGTTCAAACCGCGCTAATACGTAATTTGCGTCTTCATTTATATGGACGGTTAGCCCCAGAACAAAACGGTTGGCACACTTATTTTTCCTTACCGTTAGTGTTGAGTTCAGTTACGGTGTTTGGCCCGTAGTCGGTTGCGCTATTGCACGTTGCATCAAATTATAAATACGGGGTGCATCGTGTGCAATGACAGCGGTTTCACTACGCCATGCGAATTTATCCCCCACGCCACCATATTCAAATGCCACAACTTCCGGTTGTGTCCATGTGTTGTTGCGAATCTGATCAAACGTGTATTCCGCTAATGCCCAATCATTTTCACTAAGTTGGAAATGGTCGTGCCAGCGTTGTTGCTCATCATCATAAACAATACCCGTAATGTGTAGTTCGCGTATTTTATCACCCGGCATTCGCGATAAATAGCTAATCGGGTCTTGATCCAAATATATGGACGCAATGTGTGCATGTGCGGTATCCAATAAGAAGCCACACCCACTTTCATAGACCACTTCACGTATAACATCACTATCATAAGCCAGCCGGGGAATAGCATAACGTGGGGATGGATCATGTGGCACATTTTCCAGAATAACCTTGTCCACACCAAAGCGCGTGCGGACAACCTCAATATCCAACAGCATACGCTCAACAATTTGCTCACGCCAGATGGTATCAGTCGCTTCTAACACCATACCCGGAAAATCATGGGTGTTCGGTCCAAGGTGCATGTTAACGAAACGGGTATTCGTTGTCTTGAGAAATTTTTCGATGCTTGCCCAATCAATCGATTCCGTACCACGTCCAGCCATCAGCGGAAAGTGTACATAAACAGGGCGTGTTTTTTGGGCGGTGGCTACCAGATTTTCCCAATCAGGACATTTGATCAAATCAACAATGATCTGCCCATCGTCGATGAGTTGCACCGTTTCGGGCGAATATTGTATAGCAAATTGCATCAATTGCTCCTCTTTAGTTCATGATTCGCAGGTTAAAGTCTATCATCAAATGGCAACAAAAAACGACTGACAAAATCAGCCGTTGGGAAAGCGTTATGTTGATTTTATCAAGATGCTTAAACCAACTGGCGCTCGGTCGTCATCGTAGTGACACTCTTGATTAGCGCTTGTAATCGGGGGATTTCCCGCAATAATACATTGGATTCACTGCGCCATTCTAAGCGTGGTGTTACACCCCCATATTCAAGCGCAACGATGGCAGGTGCACGCCATACGCCCGCGTCGATCCGGCGAAATGCCCATTCTACCAACCGCCAATCATCATCTGTCATCGCAAAATGATCTCGCCATGCATGGATGGTCTCATCATATTGCACACCGCACACATGCAATTCGCGTAAATACTTCACTGGCAACTGCTCGATATAAACTTTAGCGTCCATTTCAAGATAAAGTGCCGCCATACGTGCATGTGCGAGGTCCAGCAAAAAACCACACCCTGTTTCTTCAATCACAGAACGAATCACTGATGGCTCAATGCCCAAACGCGGTACGGCATACCCGGGTGTTTGATCCCAGGGCGCGTTTTCAAGAATAATCCGTTCTGCGCCAAATCTCGCTTTGACGATGTTAATATCATGCACCATGCGTTCAACTAAACGTCCATACCAGATCGGATCACTTGATTCTATCGCGAGATCAGGAAAATCTGGTGCATGAGGCGCAAGATAGAGATTTAAAAATGGTGTGTTCGTCGCACACAATAGGGTCTCAATATAATCCCAGTCCAACTGATCAAGATTTCCACGACCAGCGCGCAAGGGTAAATGCACATAAACATTCCCCCGCTGACTTGCAAGATCAATTAATTCTGGGTTACTCCGGCATTTGAGCAGGTCAATATGTATTTTTCCTGCGGTCATCAGGCTAGCAACTTGTGGCGAATAATTCACTGCAAACCGTGTCATAACACGAACTCACTCTCTAAGTAGATGGATTATGATCCAATCTACCGTATGCAATCTTTTGTTAATCACACAATATCATGATTCAACAACACGGCTATGAATTTTTTAGGAATTTTGCTGATTTTCCGCCTGCATACTCATCCATTCATCACACAACAATCCATAAAGTAACATATCAAAACGTTGACCATCCCGCCGTAAAAACTGACGATACGTCCCTTCATGCGTGAAACCAAGTTTCTCGTACAGCGCAATTGCTGATGTGTTATAAGCAAAAACGGTCAATTGCAAACGATACAGATTTAACTCGTTAAAAACAAATGACAGCGCTAATTGTAACGCTTCCGTGCCATATCCCTGACCGCGATTTTCTTGATCGCCAATTGCAATACTTAGCCAACAGACTCCATGAGCCCACAAGATCCCATCGATTTCAATCCATCCCAGTAAATCACTATTCGCTACCGGACGGATTGCAAACAGAAATGTGTCTTTATCATTGAGTCGTTCGTCAAAGGATTTAGCGAGATTGGACTGTGATTTAGGATATGCCGGCAACGCATCGAACAAACGTAAAAAAAACGAATCTTGATACCATTCGGTAATCGTTTCTAAATCTGCTTTGTTCAACGCATTCAAGCGCACCCGTTCACCGATAAGCAATGGATAGAGCATATGTTTAGCCTTTACGTTAGCGACTTTATCAATAAGAGACACGGGTTTGACTCGCCCCATAGGGTCGGAAATTCCTCTAAATGATGAAACCCGACTGATTCATAAAAACGCCGTGTGCGCGCATAGAATTTATCTGGATGTGATGCGGATAGCGTTTTAACCTGCAAGAATTGCACCGATTTTTCCCGTAAGAATGCCTCTGCCCGTTCAACCATGATCTTCCCGATACCTTGTCGATGATATTGTGGATATACACCCATCACATAAATCTCTGATGATGCTGGACTATGTTGTTTGAGCGTCAAAAAACCGGCAATGTGCCCGTCGCTATAGGCGAATATGGTCGGCAATTCGTGCGCTGATTGCACATAATGATGAATGGCATCTTCAATACCGAACCATTCCGGCAAAGCGCGCAAAATATCTTCGCATACTTGTGTCTTCACACCTACAATTGGATAATCGGTTGTGATTTTTGGCATTATGCAATATGTCCATTATTGGGTCTAAAGTCGTCATAATATATCATAAAATGCCATTTTAATCTGCGATCCTATGTTGCAGGGTCAATATGTGGTCAGGTCATGGTGTTGAGCTATAATTTCATCCAGAGGGAAATTCTGTCATTGCTATAAAAAGGGAAATAAAAATGTCTTCCAATGATCCAAATGAATTAATCAACTCACAACGACACAAAGGTATGCAACCACGGGATGATGTACGTGGAACACTAGAAACGGTTAACCTAGAGCAACGTGAACGCAACCTATCTGGTCCGCTTCCACCAATGTTGGTCAATGGTTTAGCCATCGTCGGCGCATTAGCAATACTATATGTCATACTAGATTTGCTGTTCTAAGTGAACAGTCTTGTAATATATAGATACAATGGGCGTTGTTGATAAATTGTCAACTTCCCGGAACATTAATTTTCCTGCGCCTATCATAATGCTATGATGACATTAATGAGAATCGTTTTAAGGAAATCTAGGTATGTCTAACAACGTCACCAACGCCCATGCCGAGGCAGAAGCCTTTAAAGCTATAATCAAGTCCAAAATGGATGATCTTGTGCAGGAATTTTCAGAAGGAAAGATTAGTCGCGAACAATTTCAGGTGCTATACGAACGGTATAATGGGCGCTTGTCCATCGCTAATCAAGCCCTTGTGAGTGGTAACCCGGAAGCAATCAAAATTGCCCAGAGCGGTCCTTCTACCCTTTTAGTGCGCGACATCTATATGGGACGTGCTTTAGGGATTGTGATTTATCATGATGCGAGTGGCACCTTGATCGAAACACTCGGAACTTTTGATGTAGCACCGGCACAGGTGACTTCAACCCTTGTGGAAATTGATGGAAAACGACGTTCCGGTAGTTACCTTGCAACGATCAACAAACAAATTAATGAGGGACAATGGCTCATATTTGTTACCGGCAAATTCACTACTGTGGTCGTACTGTTCAAAAATGAACCCTCACAGTATCAGATCAAAGAGATTGAACGCATTCATTATGACTTTGAACAGGCTAATCAGCTTTTCTTAGGGCAAGATACTGTCGATACTGACGAACTTGCCGACCCATTTTATGTGTTCGTAAAACGCTGGTCACAGGAAAAAGAAGAAAACGACGCTCGATAACATATCTAACGACAATTCTCGTTTGAATACTGCACATCATTAGGGATGCCTCAGCGCATCCTTTTTT
>DAOTXB010000746.1:0-2714 GCA_034435575.1 Anaerolineae bacterium | reverse complement strand
TCCTCCATCAACCCGCGAATCTCTCGTCGGACACCACCAAGCGTGCCGACAACGGTGGTCAGCGCCTCGCGGATTTCCAATAGATCTGCATAACGGTCCAATAGGTCAATATGCCCGCGTGATTTCAGCAAAGACAGATGTTCACTCTGCCCGTGTACATCAACCAGTGTTTCTCCGATTTGGGAGAGGATTTCCAGATTAACCGTAAACCCGTTCACCCGTGCGCTAGAGCGTCCATTACTGCGTATTTCCCGCGAGAGGGTGACGAAATCAGTATTGTCGTCCTCCAACAGGTCTTCTTCCTTAAGCAGTTGATAGAGCGCGTTGCGGGTGTGCTGGTCTAAGGCGAACACGCCCTCAACCGACGCTTTTTCTGCACCAGCGCGCACCATCGTATTATCGGCTTTACCGCCGAGCAATAAATCCACCGCATCAATGATGATGGATTTGCCCGCGCCGGTTTCTCCGGTGATGACGTTCAACCCGTTGGAAAATTCCAGCTCAAGGTGATTAATGATGGCGAAGTTTCGTATGCGAAGTTCTTCGAGCATTCTTTTTTACATCCGATAACGACTATATATAGCGAAAGCAACCATGCCAGTAAATAATAAAACTGAGAGTGAAAATGTGTTATCGACGACGAAATCACTCATGGAAGGGATGATCTCAGGCGGTATCCGTATGCCCTGCCGTTCGTAGGCGCTTATCAATTCTCCATAAAGCTGATCGTAACGTACTAATGCACGCCCCGCCGCCCCGATGCACATACCGCCCACCGCCGCGATGGTCATACCATTTCCTGTGTAACGCCCACGCCGACGTTCCGTAAAGCGTAACCCCATTTCTCCGATGAGACCACCAACCGGTAAGCCGATCAACAAAGCGAGGAAGAAAAAGCCGATTGCGCTCATGATTGCGCCAGAAATCGCCCCTAACACAATCGCGGTCAGCGCGACGATCACATAATCGTTGTTCGTTCCTTGAAAGAACTTATCCTCATGTTGGCGCACACAATCACGGCAACGATACCCTACCGGTGTTTGTACCGAACATTCCACACACATCAACCGCCCACACTTATTGCATCGTAACCCTGTCTCACGGTCAGGGTGAACTTCACAATAGGTGATTTCTTCATCATCGGTCAGTGTTAGATTATGTTCATGTTCAGTCATCACTACCTCATCTCTTGATTCAATCAAATTCCATATGCATTTCTAGTACCATACGGCTGAATCATCGAAAATAGGTTAACAAAATTGATTGATGCAGGTGATTTTGCATTATTTTTACATTTTTAGTCTGAGTTTGCACTACTCGATTTAGTTTCTGACCCGGTTTTATCGTTATGATCTTCAAACATCGTCGTTGTTTGCACTTTTTGGTTCGTATTCGCAATGGTGTGCTGTTCCGCATACGTACGCTGATAGCGTGGTTCTAAACGGTCTAATAGCGAACGATAAAAATAATTGCGTCCGCGCAGGCGTACAAAACTGCTCACAAATTCACTCGCCTGCACCCGGATGACATCACCAAAAACGACATTGCCCAACTGTGTGCCATCCGCAGTCAGCACGATTTTATTGCGATTGCGCGATGTCGGTGTGATCTCTACCTGAGAGCCTTCTGCCAGAACAATCGGGCGTTCCATACTTAAATGTGGTGCCGCCGGTACGATTAGAATATTATTTAGATTTGGCGGCAAAATTGGACCACCAAGCGACAGCGCGTAAGCAGTCGATCCGGTTGCACTAGAGACAACCAGCGCATCTGCACTGTAGGTTGTCGCCCAATCTGCATCAATATGACAATCCAGATGGATCATTTTGCCGAATACGTTCGCACTAATCACAACATCGTTGAGCGCATCACTATATAATAAGACCTCGCCATCGCGGATATGCTGTGCGCGGATCATCATACGCTTTTCAATCCAAAAATCATCATCAATCAGGCGTTTTAGGGCATTTTCCCAATCGCCCATCCCGTTGATTTCGGTTAAAAAACCGAGTTGCCCCATGTTAATGCCAAGCACCGGCACCCGATGTCGTGCGCTAACCCGTGCCGCCCGCAACATCGCCCCGTCACCACCAATGGCGACAATCATCTGTGTCTGTCGGACAGCGTCTTCAACGTCGCTTTCTTCCCAGTCGGTGTATACCCATGTCGCAATATCGTGCTGACGTAACGACTCTGCGATGCTTTCCGCAAGTGGGAATGTATAGGGACGCAGGGGGTGGGCAAGAACCCCGATTGACCTCATGATCGTCACAATATCGTTCTCCGATTAATAGGGCACACCACGAGTCTACCACGAAGCAGAATTTTAGGAATACATGGTCTTATGTTAGCTCAGATGTTCGATTTTGGGTAGATTAAAATTTGCGCGATGCACATTATCACGAGGTTATTCTGTGACCTGATTATTGTCAAATGGCATCCCACATCGCCGGTTCAGGGTGGGGAGTTAAGCGCTTGCTAAATGCCAAATAGGTACGCGCTATATATGTTATGGATTTAACTGTGTGTTAATCGCGATTTAACGCAACGAACACGACCTTTAATCCTACGGATGTGTTTGCTTAAAGTTCCAAAGCTAGTATCCACAGCTGTAGAGGCGCATATCGTGCCTCATAAGTTGTAAACCTTCAAATCATATAAAAGGAGTGAGAGAAGGAATGTTGAAATCACGTATTTTCGCACTGGTCGCGGTA
>DAOTXB010000745.1:0-3350 GCA_034435575.1 Anaerolineae bacterium | reverse complement strand
CGCTGGACTTGTCCATGCACAGGCGATTATGGTCATGCTCGGTAGCGACACCAAAACACTACTGACTGTGCTGACAGCAAATAGCACCATTAGCCAGGCAAGCGAGCATGAGCACGAGGATATTTACATTACTGCCGCTACCTTTGATGAAGTCATGAGTGAGAAAATGATCACAGTTGGGGCAGACAATGTAATCGCGCCGTTTGATGTCGCCGGGCAATTTCTCAACAATGCCACATTGCGCCCTGCGGTCAATGACTTCTTTAACCACATCTTATTCAATGAAAAAACGAGCGAACAAATAGTTCAGTTATTTATCTATGCCGATTCTCCCTGGCTCGGTGCAAGATTAGGACAGCTCCACTTGGACAAAAAATTCTCTACCGGCATTATCGGTCTTCGCCAGGTGGGTGGCAGTTATGTGTATACCCCCGGTGATGATTACATCATCCATGAAGGAGAAATTTTACTCGCTGTGACACCGGGTCCACACATTCCAGCGTTGCAAAATGATTGTCGTCCGGGCAAATCATCACGCCCTATCATCAATAAATGGCAACATGATTATGTGGAGAACATACCAAAACTGAGCGAAATATCCTACTCGCTAGATGATGCCGAAGAAAAAATTCAGAAAATGTCCAAGCATTTTGTCATTTGTGGCAATGATCGTGTGATTGCTAATTCTATCGAAAAGTTGGACCCGGAGCGCCCTTTTGTCATCATCAGCAATGATGATACCATGACCGACAGACTGTTGAACTTAGGCTTCCGCGTGATTCATGGTGATCCTACACAAGAAGAAGTGCTTCGCAGAGCACGGATTGATCATGCACTTGCATTGATGGTTTCCATCAAAGAAAATGCCGATAGTATTTTGACAATTTTGAACGCCCGCAAAATTAATCGCGATTTGTTGATTACAGCAACAACCCCAAACGATAATATGCTCCCTAAATTACGCAGAGCAGGCGCAGATCGCGTGGTTAGCCCGTTCAGGATTGCCGCACAATTCGTGCTATTAGCCACAACCCGCCCTGCTGTTAGCGATTTCATGAATACTGTGATCTTCAATTATCACACCGGCTTAGAAACAACCGAACTGTATATGCAAGACAATTCCCCCTGGATTGGTAAAACGGTTGAAGAACTCTTGCTGGAACGTATCTTCAGAGCAGGTGTACTTGGTATTCGTAAACAGAATGGACATTATGTCTACGCCCCGTCCGGGTCATATCAAATCAACGCGCATGAGATTTTGATTATTACGGTGCCAATGGCAAATTCGGATGAATTGCGTTCAGTTGCACATGGGTCTGAAAGCAACCGACCAACTACTTTACGACGGGAGAGTATTCTCCGTAATGACTGGTAACGACATATACATTAGATTAGGGGCGACCATAGCGCCCTAAACCAGCACGCCATCGTTCCTGCTCATAATCAGATGGGGTGTCTACATCACGTAGCACGCTATCTGTGTCCACGTTCACATAAACAATACGATCTTTGTGGAGGTTGATGACATCACGGGGGGAGGCATTACGGGATAAAGCCAGCATCTCCGCCCAGTACCGTCGTCCAATAAGAATGGGATGCCCGCGTTGCATTTCATAACTCGGCGCGATAATTTCCCCACCACCTCGTGCATAAGTTGACAACACCTGATATACCACGCGTGGTTGGATGCGTGGCTGATCGCCAAGTACCAGCATAGAGGCAGAAATATTAGCTGGCATGGAACGTAGTCCGGCTTTTACAGACGACAGCATTTCGCCAGTTTTATAGGAGCGATTATAAGCAACCTTCACCCCATATGAGCTGACGAGTTCCTTGACTTCTTTCGCCTGATGTCCGGTGACGACTGTAATATGATCGATACGCGAGGCGATCAATTGCTCAACAATATGTTCGATAATTGTGCGTTTTTCCGTCCATGGCAGAAGCATTTTGGATTGCCCCATCCGCCTAGACATCCCAGCCGCCAACACGATTGCACCGACGGGACGACGAATTTCATGCACCGGTTCTGCGCCACGCACAGACCCAATAGCCACGCCATAAATACGCGGTTCACGCAAGGTTAAACGGGCGATCAACCGCGCGCGCGCGCGTGCATAGCCTTTGGGTGGGGTCTGGTTCAAAAATGCTACGACCCGCGTACCCGGTGGTACACCCTGTAAACCCAGCGCTTCGTCACGCAAGACCTGCGCTACCCAGGGTGAACGTATGCGATTACCTTCCCGAAAGCCATAACGATCCATTACAGCTTTCGCGTTGTAAACATGCTTATCATCCAAAGACTTGCCCAACACAGAGAGTGATGCTACGGGAATAACCAATGAGGTTTCTGGTGGAATAAAGGGTTCATCTTTTTTGGGCGCTTTTAGGGGTCGCCCGTGCGAAATATCGGCTTCAACCAGCATCACATCGGAATCAACCACATCGATCAAAGCAGAAATTGCCTCGGGTGAAATACCGTAGACGATACCATCCTCAAGGCGTTCATATAAAAAAACGAACTTGTGCATGGTCATCGCATGAGAAATTTCTACTGTTCCAGAACTCACCGGAAGCGATAATGGAAACAGAGAAAGTTGATCTTCTCTGATCTTTGTTGTCGTGGTCGCCAACACGCGCCAACCAGATTCAGCCAGCTCGTATCCTAAACCAACTAAGGTCGAGGTTTTGCCACCACCACCAATAAAGGAGACAACTTCGCCCCGAGAAATATCAAAAGCCTGCTGTAACTTCATACGCGCACAATCACCGGAAATCACTAACTTTCGAGAAAAATACTACGCTACGCCACACTGCTTTCACCCTTCCAACGCGCCAATGCCCTCTGCACGTAAGGCTTTTACGACCCGATCCGGCGTAAAAGGTTGTTCATCCAACCAGACACCCGTGGCATCATAGACCGCCGCCGCAATCGCCGGTAGCACGGATAAAAATGGCATTTCCGCAACACCACGTGCACCCCACGGACCCAGAGGATCAGCATATTCCAAAATTACAGATTTGACCTCATCAGGAACATCTAACGCTGTCGGGATGAGATATGTCGATAGATACGGATTCTTAATTTGACCTTGTGCAGATACCAGATGCTCCATCACTGCATAACCTTGCGCCTGGACTACCGCACCTTCTATCTGCCCTTCAACCTGTTGTGGATTAATCGCCTTGCCTACGTCGTTAGCAGAGACAATTTTTGTGATATGAATATGACCGGTCTCGACATCAACCTCAACTTCAGCGGCAATCGCGGCATAGCCATAAGAGAAATTTGGTTCACTCTTACCCGTTTTAGGGTCATACATTGTGGTCGGTGGCGGACGATACATGAA
>DAOTXB010000744.1:0-2860 GCA_034435575.1 Anaerolineae bacterium | reverse complement strand
TGCAAAAAATATCCTCTACCATCTGCATCACGATGAAGATTTGAAGCGCTTAAATGTGTATGTGCCCAAGTCGCCGACCACTGTGCATGATGTGCTGGTTCGGTATCATCGGGTTCCTCGCCCCGGACCACGTATTCATGTACCGCGTGAGCCTGCCGAACCGTTGCAGGTGTGGGAAATTGATTTTAGCGATGTTGTCACTGCACACTCAGAGAAAACCGACAAACGCCAACATCAAGTGGAGGTCTTCGATGTGGTGGATACCGGTTCATCACTGGCTTTAGAAACGAAAGTGAGTGATCGATTTGACGCTCAACACACGTTGATTGCAATGATCGATGTTCTGCTCTCTATGGGATGTCCCCGCGTTATTCGTTTCGATCGTGATCCTCGCTTTGTCGCCAGTTGGTCAGTAGATAAATTCCCATCGGCATTTGTCCGTTTCCTGCTGTGTGTGGGCATTATCCCGGACATCTGCCCGCCTCGGCGCCCTGATCTTAAGCCGTATGTTGAGCGTTTCATCCGTGCTCAGGAAGAATGTATTTACCCGAAACGCCCGGCAACCGTCACTCAGGCACAAATTCTTATCGGTCAACATGCTAGTTTCTACAATCTAGAGCGTCCAAATCAAGCAGTAACCTGCAATAATGTGCCGCCATCAACGGCGTTGGGAGATGTCCCACGGTTGCCACGTCTACCGCAAGAAGTAGATCCCGATGCCTGGCTGGAGCACTATCATAAGCATAATTTTCGTCGCACGGTTCGTAGCAATGGTTCGGTCACGGTGGACAACCATATGTATTATGTGGGTAAGGATCTTGCTGGACACAAGACAGTCTTACGGTTGGATGCAAAAACACGCGAATTCGATATTTATTGTCGAGATAGCCTGGTGAAATCCAAGCAGATTAAGGGACTATATCACGGCACAATGCCTTTTGGGGACTATGTTGAGCTGATCTTGCAAGAGGCGGAGTCAGAAGAAAAGCGGTTGAAAGCCAAAAGCCGTTTGCGTCGGGCAACTGGCTAAATACAACATAATTTGTCCATTTTGATGATTTATCCATCCGTGGCACGGGCGGATGTAGTTCATGCTGGTCCGATTGATGGGTTATAGGCGCATTTTCGCCGCAAATGGGGGTTTTCATGTCTACAGAATTGCTAATACAGGCAGTGAACGCCCCTCAATTAGTGTTTTTGTCCGCGAAATCTCGACTGCACACGAGGTACCTGTACCGTTTTGAGGGACGATGTCACTGAATAATACACCCCTCCTGACTGATTTTTAGGATCAACCAGCGACTTCAGCGTACGCGCAAGCATAATAAGAATTATCAACGATTCTCGTGGGCAGTACCCCTCGTTTGGGAAGGATGGCAGGCGCATCAAACGTCGCATAACGCATCGTCTGCGAACGAAAATTCGCTTGTATCAACGATTTAAGGAACAGTGCAAGATGAATCTACACGATAGATAATTCTTGTATATCACTTCATGCTAACAGCATAATACTAGGCTGTAGTTCGAAATAGTTGATCTGAAGATGATAAAGAGACAAGTGTCAATAATTCGATACTTGTCCTTATAATATATCCGTTGCCTCAAATTGCAACGACATATTTGAAATAATTAGGATTGATTTTGATGTGACCATCTTCAGTGAGATATGGTTCTACTGCATGTTGCAAAGTTGATTTTAGTTTTTCCGAACCGATAACACGTATAGTGCTTTGTGATGGACCCGCAGCAGTATTACCTCGCCAAAAAGTCTCAAAATCAGGATAAGAAAATGGACAATTAACATAGTTGGTCTCCAGTATCGTTAAGCCAGCCTCTTCGACTAATCCTTCCAATATGCCCGGTGCGGATAGAGCAAAAGGTCCGCCACCTTTTGGAGGTTTAGGTAATGCTCCAGCTATAGCCTTGAAAATATGTCGAAACTCCACCTTTTCTACTTCTGCAAGCAAACCGATAGCAACCCGACCATTTGGTTTGCACACTCGTTGTAGTTCACGGAGTGTAGCGACCTTATCTTCAGCGTATTGTATAGAATTAGAAGCAATAATCGCATCGAAGCGATTATCTTCATAAGGTAGTTCTTGTATGTCACCAACCCTAAAATCGCCTGTAGGTACTCTTTCACGGGCTACTTTGATCAAGCCCCGTGCAGCATCTAGACCAGTTACCTGTGCGCCATGTTCCACTGCAAGGATACTTGCGCTACCGCCACCACAACCTGCATCAAGTAATTGTGTAGCTTCGCCAACATTTGCTGCACTTAACATTGCTTCAAAAAGCGGATTGTGATTTGGTTCTTGGATTATTGCCCAGTCGGAAGCTGCTGTACTCCACAAATCACCCTGAACTTTTGCTGTTCCCATTGTATTTCCTCCATACTACAGATTTGACTCAAAAGAAATATCACTCACAACTGAACCAATGCAGATGCCATTTTCTACACCCAGGTCAATCGCAGCGCGGAAGTGGATACCACCGTACAAACGTGAGATAGCAGCTTCATCGGCAAAAGCATAGAATGACTCGAATGAGCGCGGTGCTAAGCCACGTGCATCGTGGGTATGGTCGGTAAACGCATAGTTCTCACCAAATAGATCGGTTAAGACTTGTGCCGCTGCACCGGACTGAACCGAATGACCGGAGGGATATTCTGGAAACGGGGGTGTCACCACTGGATCCGTGATGATTGGTGTATTCCAATCAGGGTCAATCACATCTTGAATGTAGGTAATTGGACGAATTAAATTGTAGTGATATTTATAATACCAACCGAGTATAAACGCATCTGCCTGTGAGATACCGACCCTCGCATATGCCTCGGCTGCCAAAGCTAGGCTTGCAT
>DAOTXB010000743.1:0-7550 GCA_034435575.1 Anaerolineae bacterium | reverse complement strand
TCTTGCGCCGTCGGATACGTTTCTGGACTATCTTGAAGCTCACCCTGAAACTGCGGGAGCGATGTCCTTCGCAATTTCAAAGAATTACTCACGACAAAGAATGAGCTAAAAGCCATTGCACCAGCCGCAAACATCGGGATTAGCAAGCCCATCATGGCGACAGGAATCAACAAAATATTGTAGATAAATGCCCAGAACAAATTCTGGTAAATCGTGCGCATCGTCGCCTTACTTAGAGCAATAGACCTTGCAACGCCAAGTAAGTCACCACTCATCAAAGTAACATCACTCGCTTCCATTGCAATATCTGTGCCTGTGCCAATTGCAATGCCGACATTCGCCTGTGCTAAAGCAGGCGCATCATTCACCCCATCACCGACCATCGCCACATGGTTATGTTCATCCTGCAACTGCTTTACCGAATTAGCTTTATCAGCAGGAAGCACCTCTGCAAAAACGCGATTAATCCCAACTTCGCGCGCAATTGCCTGTGCAGTTTTCTCATTATCACCAGTAATCATGACAACTTCTAAGCCCGCGTCTTTTAACATGTTAATTGCTGTGGCAGAACTCGGCTTAACAGTATCTGCAATGCCGACTACGCCAGCAATTTGCTCATCAATTACAGCAATTACCGCTGTTCGCGCATTGTTTTGTAAGCGGTCGACAGTAGATTTTATAGCTTGCAGATCAAACCCTTGTTCAGTAATAAAACGTGGACTACCGACGAGTATTGTATGCTCGTCGATTTCCGCACGAATACCACGCCCTGAGACAGAATCAAAATTATCAAGATTAGCAAGCGCTATGCCTTCACTTTTGGCTTTCATCACAATAGCCTGTGCAAGTGGATGCTCACTCCCGCGTTCTGCACTGGCGGTTAACCGAAGTACAGTATTTTCATCATGCTCGCCAACACTAATAAAATCTGTCACAGCAGGCTCGCCTTTTGTGATTGTACCGGTTTTATCTAATGTGATGACCTGTAAGCGATGGGCATTTTCAAGCGCTTCACTATTTTTGAAAAGGATTCCCATTTCTGCACCGCGCCCTGTACCTACCATAATCGCAGTCGGGGTGGCTAAACCAAGCGCACACGGACATGCAATCACAAGAACAGCAATTGTATGGAGCATCGCTTCGGTAAACGCAATATCACCAATTGTCAACCATCCAATGAATGTGACCAGTGAAAGTATTAGCACAATCGGCACAAAAACTGCTGATACTTGATCCGCAACACGTTGGATAGGCGCTTTTGACCCTTGTGCTTGCTGAACCAAACGGATAATTTGTGCAAGCGCGGTCTCTGCCCCCACATGGGTCGCTTCTACAAGTAAACGTCCCTGTTTGTTGATTGTTCCACCGATCACTTCATCCCCAGTTGCTTTGTTTACTGGCAAGCTCTCCCCTGTTAACATAGATTCATCAATAGATGAGCGCCCTTGTGTGACGGTACCATCAACCGGGACACGCTCACCGGGGCGTACAACCATCAACTCACCAGCGAGTAGATCGTCAATGGGGACTTCAACTTCTTCATCACCACGCAACACTGTTGCAGTTTTCGGGGTTAAGCCCATCAATTTCTTGATTGCCGCGCTTGTGCGTCCTTTGGCACGAGCCTCTAATAATTTACCCAGTGTGATAAGCGTGAGAATGACCGCCGCAGACTCAAAATAATCGTCTTTACCAACCGCGTCGGAAAATCCAAAGATGATGCCTAACAACACGATCACACCATAAAAATATGCCGCCGATGACCCCATCGCTACTAGCACATCCATATTAGCTGTACCGTTACGCACAGATTTATAGGCACCGATAATGTACTGACGACCTAGTAAGGCAAACACCGGTGTTGCCAATGCACCAAAGATAAATAGCCAATAATCTTCCATCAACCAGGGAAAAGTATCCATCAAGACCGGAATACTATGCATAAAATGGCGTGTCATACTTAAAATTACAAGGGGTACCGTGAAGATCGTGCCTATGATAACCAGATTCTTCTGTCGTTGAATTTCAGCATCACGCGCCGCCTGTTCCGCATCTTCCGGGGCATCCATACCCGCCGTATCTACAACACCATAGCCAGCATGTTCAACTGCTAAGATAAAATCTTTACGGCGTGCAATACCCGGCAAATAAGTTACAGTTGCCTTCTCGGTTGCCAAATTTACATTGACATCAAGTACACCTTCTGGCTTTTTCAATGCACGCGAAACATTACGTTCACAAGCGGCGCAAGTCATACCCATAATCGGTAACTCCACCTGAGCAGTCGCAACGCCGTAACCAGATTTTTCTACGCGTGCGACAATTGTATTGAGGTTGGCTGTAGACGATTCGAAATTAACACTTGCTCGCTCGGTTGCGAGGTTTACGCTAGCCTCAGTTACTCCGTCTTCTTTCTTCAAAGCGCGTTCAACATTGCGTACACATGCTGCGCAGGTCATTCCTGTAATCGGTATGTCAATTTGTCTTGTAGACATAGTAAATTTCGTCATCCTTTAAACCACTCATTGAGGTGCAGGTTTCTGCACATAAAGTCTATTTGTTAGACACAGTATGCTACACAACCCTTACATGCCGTCTAACACTTCGCGGAACATTTCCCTATCGATAATACCAACAGCCCGATAAACTTCGTTTCCATTTTGATCAAAAACAACATAGCTTGGATGCCCACGCAAATTGAGCAATGAAAATGCCTGCTCTCCAAGACTGTTATCTAAGGCATTTAAGTATTGAAATGCTACACTATTGTCATAATCTGCTTCTAGCCCATTCACGATGGGAGCCATCTGCGCTCATGGCGGTCAATTATCAGTGTAGAAAAAGAGAAAATTCACTTCATCATTTATAAGCGATAATTGTGCAGTGTCGACTCCGTCACTGCTACAGGATGTTATGAATACACCTACGATAATAAGCAGTAAAGTTCGTAATAATGATTGCTTTCTCACGATTAATCTCCGTTTACATCAACGTAATTTCGAGTCACTTCTTGCTGATACTCGCGTTGATCTTCTGTCCACCATTGGCGTATATAATCGATGATATCTAGCGCATCCTGTTCATTGAGTGCGTGGCTGAAGCCCGACATCACATAATGATTGAGCGGATTATCGATACCATTCAAGATTGCATCAACTAGTAAAGGAGTAGCATGTTCCCATGTATGCCCATCTGCGTTGTGAGGAGGCACTGTTTTCATGCCAAGGCTACGCGTATTTTCTACTGTAGTCGCTAATTGCCCTTCACCGTCATATCCATGACAATGTGCACAGTACAGATTGTAATTTAACTCGCCGGGCTGTGCTGTTGTTTCAATTGTTTGATCATCTCCAAGCGATAGCGATAAAGTCGGTTCAACTGTCAACTGCGTATTACGCACTTCGCTTGCATCATCGGATACCGCAACATTATCACTATCGCAAGAAACTAAGATCAATATAAAAATCAAAAGTAAACTGCCGATAATAAACGGGGTCTTCATTAATTACTCCATCGTAATCATCACGTATTATCTAACACTGTGTTTAGGGCAAACTTAAGGGCTTCGGATGCTTCATCAGAGCTTAAAGGCATGCCACCGCCCTGCGCCATCGCGGGTCGCCCACCACCCCGCCCTGCGGAAAATTCAGAGAGTATTGCTTTGAGCAATATGTTCATGTTGTATGGTAAATTTTCAGCACGCGCAAATAACAGTAGTGATTTTTCTCCGGTGCTGATCAAAAAGGCAAGTGTATTCTCTTTTTCTACTAACCGTCGCGCTAACCCTTGTAAATCCTTTGGGTCGCGCTCTATAAATGTTTTATTGACTATGCGAAGTTCGTTGTGACTAGTTGCCTGCTCGAATAACGCTTGTGCTTCATAATCGAGCAAACGTTCGTTACTCTTTTTGTTCTGTCGTAACGCTTGTTTTAGATCATCCTGTAGACCGTTAACAATTTGCGCTATTTCATTTGGATGACAGGTCAAGAGTGATGTTAAGTCTCGAACAATGGTCGTTTTGTTTGCATAATCCGCTAATGCCCGTCCCCCACACACAAATTCTATACGGGTTTTGTCCCCACGTTTTTCGGTTTTGATGACCTTGATTATTCCGATTTCGCCCGTTGCTTTAACGTGCGTTCCACCGCAAGCGGTTAGGTCAAAGTTGGCAATATCGACAACGCGCAAACCACCCGTGTAGAGCTTTTCTGGCATTTTTCGCATTCGCACATCATCTATATCTTGCGGGTCGATGATACGTGTCGTTATAGGGCGATTTTCTTGTATAATCTGATTCGCCAGAGCTTCTGCTTCGTAGAGAATTTCATCGGCAATTACAAGGGTATCAAGATCAATTGTGACAGAGTCCGCACCAAGATGAAAACCTACCGTGTGTGCATCTGAAATCTGTACAAACGCCTGTGTGAGAATGTGTTGCCCGGTGTGGTGTTGCATGTGATCGAATCTACGCACCCAATCTAATCTGCATTGTACGGAATCATTGTCCACTTCCGAATCAAGTACATGGATTACGGCACCATCATCATTAGAAAGCACATCAATCACCCGTGCATTATCAATTGTCCCTATATCGTGTGGTTGACCGCCTCCGGTAGGGTAAAAATAGGTATGATCAAGGATAACCGCTGGCTTTGAATCATGAGTCAAACGGTCAATAACGGTTGCATCGAAGACACGCGCATGAGAATCATCATAATAGAGGCGTTTCGTCATCAATTCGTACTTTCGCATGAGCTTTCTGACTATAGTATGAGTTTAACCAGTGCTACTGTTTAACTCAAGCGATGCGATCATAAATTTGGAAGCCACACTTCGGTGTATAATCCATATTCTGAACAAGCAGAAACAAAAACAGAACGCACAGTTGAGCACGTTCTGTTCGCTTAGTTGTGGTAAGTTGCACCCTCAAAATTTAGATATCGAGGTTACGCACCTTCTTGGCATGTGTCTGGATGAAACGACGACGTGGCGGCACACTCACGCCCATAAGCATGTCAAAGACACGGTCTGCCTCCGCCGCATCTTCTATGGTCACTTGAAGCAATGTTCGTGCTTCAGGATTCATGGTCGTAACCCATAGTTGCTCCGCATTCATCTCACCTAAACCTTTATAACGTTGCACGCTTACACGGTCAGGATTCTTGAAGTTTTTCAAGCCTTTTGCCAGCAACTGTCCTTCGCTCATGCCGGCTTCACTATATACATAACGCAATTCTTTACCGTATTTCAGCAGGTAAATTGGTGGCTGTGCGATATAGAGATGACCTTCTTGAATCAAGGGCAACATATGCCGGAAGAAGAACGTCAACAACAACGTGCGAATATGGCTACCATCCACGTCAGCATCTGTCATGATAATCACGCGATCATAACGGAGCTTATCCACCTGAAAATCGTCACTAATACCTGTACCAAGTGCCGAGATCAAAGCCTTGATTTCGTTATTGTCCAAGATTTTATCGAGGCGAGCACGTTCCGTATTGAGAATCTTACCGCGAAGGGGCAAAATTGCCTGAAAGTGGCGGTCACGCCCTTGCTTTGCAGTACCACCCGCCGAGTCACCCTCAACGATATAGATTTCTGCGCCTTCGCCATGTCGTGAACAATCTGCTAGCTTACCGGGTAACGCACTACTTTCTAGTAAGCTGGGACCACTACGCACGAGATCACGCGCTTTACGAGCGGCTTCGCGGGCACGTTTACTCGTCATACATTTGTCGATGATCTTACGCGCTTCACGCGGGTTCAGTTCCAAAAATTCATTGAACGATTCAGACACCACTTGAGACACAGCACCCTGCACCTCAGGGTTGAGCAACTTAACCTTCGTCTGACTTTCAAACTGTGGGTCAGGGTGCTTAATGCTGACAATAGCCGTCATGCCCTCAAGAGTGTCCGTCCCTGAAAAATTAGTGTCTTTCTCTTTCAAGATATTATTTTTACGTGCGTAACGGTTAATAACACTCGTAATAGCAGAGCGCATCCCGGTCATGTGTGAGCCACCGTCAGGCGTACCAATCGTGTTCGCAAATGCTAACTCCGTTACAGTAGAGGCATCATTGTATTGAAAAGCGACTTCTACGCCTACAGTAAAGTTGCTTTTCTTTTCTGTCGTGATTTCTACGTCACGTTCACCATATACTGGATCATGAATTCCACGACGATTACGGTTAAGATAGCGTACAAATGAGCGCAAACCGCCTTCAAAATAGTAAGTTGTCTCCTTTGCAGGAAACACACGTTCATCACGCAATGTAATCGTCACCTTACGGGTAACAAATGCCATCTCGCGAAAGCGATTCGCCAGAGTTTGGTAATTGAATTCATTTCGATCCATGATGTCGAAATCAGGGATGAAGGTAGTCCGTGTACCTGTTGCTTCATCCTGGTTTAGTTTACGTACTGTCTCAACTTTGCTAGTAGGCACACCGCATTCATACGTCTGACGATACATTTTGCCATCACGGAAGACCTCAACCTGTGTGAAGGAGGAAAGTGCATTTACCGCAGAAACACCCACACCATGCAAACCACCACTTACTTTATAGGCACTGTCATCAAACTTACCACCCATACCAACCTGTGTCATGACACCTTCAAGTGTAGAAATTCCAAGTTCTTTGTTCATACCCACTGGAATACCAACACCATTATCAGTGACAGACGCAGATCCGTCATCATGCAGTGAAATCTCAATCGTGTCGCATCGTCCTGCAAGCGCTTCATCAATCGAATTATCAACAACCTCATAAATCAAATGATGTAGAGCGCGAATATCCGTACCACCGACATACATACCCGGGCGTAACCGAATATGCTCCATCGGATTCAGATACTTAATGTTATCTTCGGTATATTCACCATTTTGTGATGAAGCTACATCTCTTTCCGTCATAGTTATCCTCTTTTACCTCAATAGTGAAGCCGTGTATGCTTACGATTTGCAAACTCCCGAACACGCTAATGTGCACTTTTTAGGCATTAGTACGAGCTTGTATTCGTCGTTCGCGATGTAAGGAATTACAAAGGCACAGACCAAAATTACAACTTTTCTTGTCGGTCAAATTTACCTCTATATGGTGCGATGATTTCAGGTAAAAATTCACCGCACTCTCTTCATTAATTGTACTATACTGTGGGGCATGACACAATATGACCGAGGGAATATTTGTTCTGATCTTTGGACAAACGAAACTCGTAAAACATTTACTGTTTTAAATCGACTATTTTGAAGTATAATTTTTGAAAATGCCCCCGTAGCTCAGCGGATAGAGCTGTTGCCTTCTAAGCAAAGGGTCGCAGGTTCGAGTCCTGCCGGGGGCGCTTTGTTTGATGTCAAGTGCACCGGCGGTATCGTCGGTTTTTTGATTCCTAGCCGTGCGTCCCGCGCCTCGTTCGCCGTGCTTCGTGTTATCCGGCACGAGTGTGCCCAGATAATCAAACGGCGGTTTAAGCTCCATGCGGATGATCCTACCCTCCGAGTTGATCACAACCCGATTGACCATCTGTTTCAGTATATCACGTTGTCG
>DAOTXB010000742.1:0-2302 GCA_034435575.1 Anaerolineae bacterium | reverse complement strand
CCTGTTTTTGGAGCATGTGCAACAGGCGGACACGGGCGCAGATTTTGATTTCTTAGTAGGCAATTCCGGCGCGGATGTATCACACGGCAATCATTAGCGGATGTTATTCTTGCCTGTAGGAATCAACATTGGTGTCTCTTGTTGATAAGTACGGTAGTCGTCACCAAATTTTGCGGTCAGGTCACGTTCTTCAAAATATAGCCCGACGAAAATATAGGCGGTCATGCCAATACAGAGGAGTAACCGTCCGGCGGTCATGTGGGGCGTAATCCAGTACATCATGAGCAAACCCACCATCAAGGGATGACGCACCAGGCGATAGAGCAAAGGTAAGCGAAAGGGAATGTCCGTGATTGGCTTACCTGCAAAATATTGATAGGCTTGCTTAAGCCCGAAAAAGCTGAGATAGTCGATCTGGATGATTGATAGCAAGACAAGGCTCACACCGGCGAAGAACACACCATGTAATGTGCCACGCAATAGTGCGGAGTCGACCTGCCACAATGCACCTGAAATCGGTTGCCACATAAAAGTAATGAGCAGTAGCATGAGGCTGGAAAACACCACAAAAGTGCTCCGTTCGTAGGCAATCGGTAGCCACTTTTTAAAGGCAGGACGCGCCATCACGCTATGTTGGATGCCGAATACGGCAATAATCCCAACATTGACAATAATCGCAACAATGGTCGATTTAGTGTCGCCGATACGAATGGTTACAGGGAGCGCTATCTCCAACAAGAATGCGAGATGACAGACGAACGCCACCCCAAACAATACATGACTGAATACTGCATAAACCATAGCCAGTATGTGCTTCATGGACTTTCCTTTTCTTATCATTGATATAGATAAGAGCATAAGAAAATCGGCAGGAGAGCGTAACCAACTTTGGTTTATTTGGGGGGTTATTTTGTGCTATTAACCGATGTTGTGCTTGACCACATCATAATCATACGTGGTGATCTCAAAGCGGTTGCCGTAGGGATCAGCAAAATAGATAGACCACGACCTATCATGATCCACGACATTTTCGCGTCCGATGAGTGTCTCGCCTGTGTGATTTCGTAAATTGAGCGATGCCACACGCTCGACAAAGGTCATAAATCCATCAGCATCCGTGCGGAACGCCACCCGAAAGTTGGACGCGGGCGGGTCATTGGCGGGGGGTTCCCCGATGAACAGCGCGAGGTTGGTACTGCCGTTATCGCTCGACAGGAAGAGTGGTCCACCCTGCGCTTCCCACGTATCGTCCACAACATCTAAGCCGAACACCCGCTTATGCCATGTCGCCGCCTTGCGTAGATCCGAAACATTCATCTCTACATGGTCAATTTGCTGAACTTTGAATGTGCTCATCTGGCATGCTCCTTGTTTACACTATCAAACGCGATGTTCATAGTGTGCCATTGCTTGCAAGGCGTGTCACTGTGCTTGTATCCGAAAATTGACCTGTACGCCCGTACAGGATTATGTAAATTGGACACTATCCGCTAAAACAATGGTGTTAAACGTCGACGCATTGTCCACAACATCGCAATTATCAAGCCCGCGCTTTGCCCCGGTTCAAGATTGGTGATGCCAGGTCCGGTTTGAGAGATCGGCACAGGCACGAACACCAGTATGAAAATCAGCAGGGTAAAGATCGCCACGAGCTTTCGGGCTGGGTTTAAGGGTGTGATGTCATCCAACGGTGTGGCGTGGACGCGTCCCAGCACAACCAGCATAACCAGCAAAATTACCAGCGCACTATTGGTCAACAAAACCAGCACACCCATCAGCAGAATTGCGGGGAAATATAACCGTCGCGCGGTATATCCGATCAACGAGTACATCACATGACCACCGTCTAATTGACCGAGTGGGATGAGGTTTAAGCCCGTGACGAACAAACCCGTCCACCCCGCCCACGCCAATTGATTCACGTAGACATCCATGCGCCCATCGGGTAAAAATTCGCCAAACGTGATGAATTTCGCCAGTGCATAGAGAATCGAATTGCCCTCGGTTAAGCCGTTGACGCTGATCGGTCCAACATTGGAAGTGGCTAAACCGATGAACAGAATTGGCACTGCGAACACCATGCCTGCTAATGGTCCCGCCGCGCCAATATCGAGGAGCATTTTACGATTACGCATCGGCTCCCGCAGGCGAATTGCCGCGCCAAATGTGCCGAATAAACCAAATGGAAAAGGGATGAAATAGGGCAAGGATGCCGCTACACGATGATAGCGCGAGGCGAAATAATGCCCGAGTTCATGTGCGCCGAGGATCAACACAATGCTGATGGCATAGGGCGCACCCC
>DAOTXB010000741.1:0-4010 GCA_034435575.1 Anaerolineae bacterium | reverse complement strand
GGCACATTGAAGATTGGCATGGATATTCTGTTTGAAAATGAAAACGTAGAAGTTGACCAGATTCTGGGACATGGTGGCTTCTTCAAAACACCGGCAGTGGGTCAGAGAATGATGGCGGCGGCATTAAACGTACCCGTTAGCGTGATGCAAACTGCCGGAGAAGGGGGGGCGTGGGGTGTGGCGTTATTGGCATCATTTATGCTGAATAAAGCCGACAATGAATTATTGGCGACATTTCTCTCGGAAAAAGTGTTTGCACAGGAAAACAGCACAACAATCAACCCCCATCCACAGGATGTTGACGGATTTCTAGCATTTATGGAGCGCTACAAAGCAGGATTGCGAATTGAACGGGCGGCGGTAGATACACTTGCTTGATTGCTCATTTATACAAACCAAGCATTACATTTAAGATCAAATAAAATCAAATCAGGGTTTTACATTGATCGAGGCAAGACCTGCTTAAGAGCCGATCACATTTGACGTTGCTTGCTTATGTGATACATCAGCGCGAGCGCGATAGTCAGTACAACATTATTTGAGTGGCGTTTGCTTTCCACGGAAAATGGAGAAGAACGAGCGCATCACGCTGTTCCTTAACAATTATCATCTCTCACGCGACTATGTCCGATGCTGGTTTAACATGCTCGGTGATGAGTTTTGCAAAGAGCACCGACGACATCCTGCTAAAGAGTTGAGCTATGAATTAATTAGCCAACGTTGCTTTGCAAAACGTCGTCGCGACTTTGAAAAGGCTAGATTGCAATAAATACCCATAATTCTAGGTCGGGTAACAGCAAACGCGCCCTGTCTCTGATTAACTATGGTTATTGATCAGTCGATGATGACGGTACGGATGTCTGCACAGTCACCGACAACGCCGACAACATCCTCTCGCACCCAGTTTTCGTTTTCAAGTTGCCACCATGTAAATCCGTCAGCCCCTTCTGCCTGCCCGGTGACCAGAATAGATGTGTTTGCGGCAAGTGTACCCGCTCGATCAAAGGTGGTACCGGGTCCGGTACGTTGATTGACCGTACTCCCCGTTGAGGCTTCACATACACCTGCTTCAAACATGGGAGCGTAGTATGCCCACACGTTGCGCCCCTCACAGCGTGTTCCTGCAACCTCGGAGGCGAGAATAATTCCGTGAAAACCTGCGACATCGCTAATTAGATAATCAGAGAGTACCAGTTCGCCGTTGACATAAACTGTCGCTCTATTGTCCTGAAGAATATACAGCAGGTGGGCAGGTTCATCAGGCGGCAGATCTAAGTCAATAAGTTCTTCACGATATGAATCTGTATCACTTGTAGAGATCACAATAGAATCAAAATCACCAATTAAAGCGCCAAAACTTGCTTCTGAGAACTGTTGTGTTTCATCAAGTTGCACGCGCGATAGAAAGCCACAGAAAATTTCATTATCTTCAGTCTCGTCGACTGCAAACTCTATTTCACCTGCAAGGACAATATCCGCGAATGATGAATCCATCGCCAGCCCATAGAAATTTGAGCCAACGGTACCATCCAAAAAGGCGCTGTTCTCTACGAAGATGATGTTACCACCAGAGGCAATCATACCTTCATCCTGTAACTCTGCAATCGCGTCTTGCCACGCACCGTTATGATTTTCCAATGTTTCTGGGAATTCTGGCTCAATTTCCTCCGCACCACCTGATGCGTCAAAAACGCGCAAATTATCATAATTAATGCTTATCGGCGCTTGCGAGACATAGGTGCTTGCGGCAAAACCAATTTGCCCTTCGCTATAAATATCGCTCTCGGTTTCTACGATCAAGCTACCATTCACATATAGGGCGAGGTAAGTATTGTCACAGACAACAATGATTTCATTGGTGCTTTGACCTTGATTGATTTCTCCAACTGATACCCAGCCTTCTAAACTGACCTGTCTGAAATTTTCATAGGTAAAAATTTGCGCGAAACCATCCCCACTGATGAAGAAATAGTAACCACTGTTATCTACTTCTGGGTCAGCACGACAAATCACACCATAGCCATTATCCAATTCTGTGGAGAGTTGCGTGGTTTCTACAACGATAACCGTGTTAGCGAATGTTTCATCATATAGACCACGATGCGGGGTATTGAGTGTGGTGTGCTCAATGCGGTAGGCATCATTCTCAATGCCCACGAATCGGTTACCTATATCTACCGATTGCCAGTTGGCATCATCAGTAGCAAAATCCGTTTCAAGGACGACATCGCCAAGGTTGATTGCTTGTCTTCCCTCACCGAGTAGGTCCTGAATACGGTCTTCCCCCTGTGACAGAACGGTAGCTCCCAGAAAAATCACCAGGAAAAATCCGATCAATATTCTTATAGCGCCCATGAACATACTCCTTTTTAATGTGTCATGTAGGTTTTAATTGTGTAATCCATTATTATTATAACGTGATTAGGTGGGGATAATGAGCGTGGTATCGAGCACAGGGAATCGTGCCAAAATAAGTTGAGTAGCTGATTGTTTAGAAAAAAAACTGTTCATTGAACGGGAGCAAGATCATGCCAACCTTTCCTCTTCGGGTTTGCCATCCAAGAAGTAGTGTTTTTCGCTATTGATCTCCCAACTTTACTTATCCATAATTAGATCTATAAGACCACTTTCGCTTGCACAAATGACGAACTAAGTTAAAATTTAAACTAAACTACATTTCTTCAGGTCTTCAGGATATTTCTTCATGTTAAATATACAGGAACTCATCACCGATAGTGATGTGTTATTTTATCAAGAGCATGGTTATTGGTTGGGTCCTAAGCTGTTCAGCGATAGTGAGCTTGAAAATATTCGCGATCATCATCAGCGTGTTGTTGCCGGTGATTATGAAACCGGACGACCACCCCATAGCCGAAGCATCCAACCGGGCGAGACAATCGACAAAATAGTTAAAATTGACAATAGTCACTGGTCAGATTCAACACTGGCGAAGTTTGTGCTTAACCCGACAATCGGTAAACTAGCGGCGCAACTAGCAGGTGTAAGTGGCATTCGCCTCTGGCATGACCAACTTTTGCACAAACCCCCTCAAACAAACACCAACGCAGGCGCAGTCGGCTGGCATCAAGATTGGCATTACTGGCAATGTGCCGAACCCGCGAACATGCTTACAGCATGGGTTGCTCTGGTCGATGTCGATACACGGAACGGCTGTATGGAGTTTGTGCCGGACAGTCACAAATGGGGCTTATTGCCCGATAGCGATTTCTTCGCACAAGATTTAGACGCATTGCAAAAATCTATCGAGAAGCACAGTGGCAAACCCTTCGAGACAGTGCCAGCGATCCTACCTGCGGGTTCGGTCAGTTTTCATCATTGCCTGACGATTCATGGCAGTCGCCCTAATTTGAGTGATGCGCCACGCCTGTCCATGGTTTTGCACTTACAACCAGAAGGAACCTCCTACAAACGTGGAACACCGGCTGAGCCTCATGCCAATGTGCGCTTGCTGAGTGGAGAAGATGGAGACCCATTTGCGGGACCCTATTTCCCTGTGCTCTATCGTAACGATAGCACAGCCAATCCATGGGATGTTGAGTAACAGTTCATCCAGAAAATTCCTACATCAATAGACTAGCATAAGGGGAGTTTTGTTTGCAGAAATAGCTATTTAATGAATAAAGACCAAATATTTAGCCACATTCTAGGAGTAAGAAATGTTAAAAGCACGTAAATTTATTGTCTTAGGCTTGATTGTCCTTTTGATGAGTGTTTTGCTCGGTGGAGCAACAATCAGCGCACAAGAAGACGGCGAATTGACGATTTCATTTCCCGGTGATCCCCGTTCTGAGAGCGTCAACAGCTTAATTGAACAATTTGTTGAGATGAAAGCCGAAGAAGGTATTACTGTTAACGTTGTCATTAACGAACCTACTGAAGGCTATAATGACCAATTATTATTGGATTTCAGTGCAGGTGTAGGACCGGATGTCTTCTCTATCAGTTCAGAGACCATCCCCGAATACGTCGCGGCGGAGCTGATTACACCA
>DAOTXB010000740.1:0-2995 GCA_034435575.1 Anaerolineae bacterium | reverse complement strand
TGAATTTATGCGGGCACGCATCCTACACCGATGCATGGATCACACTGGCATCATTCTGCGGACAGCATCCGATCAGCGACAAAACCATCGATCAGATTGCCGATTATCTAGCACTTTTTCGGCAGACAGGCGACACACTTGTGGATGATTTTGTGCTGACGGCAAAGGCGTTGAAGGTCACATTTGACGCATTGAATTTACTCAAGACAGGCGTTTCACACGCAAACGGTATCCACGGCTGGAGCGGACGCTCTGCCTATGACATGCTGGCGACGTGTGATCTGTTCGCACAGGTGGCGGTGCAATTGCTCATGCATGGTCACGATGCGTATATCAGCGAGAAATTAGGCGATGGTCTGCGCCGACTCGTCGGGGCGTTGAACGAAGGTATTCGTCACAGTGACCGCCCGGATCGGTTTGATTTTAGCGATACCCACTTTCCTGACGAGCATGAACGCCACTGACCAAGCGTCCACTTTTTGTGCCGCTAGCACAGAGGGTTTTTAATTAGTGAGGGTTTTTATCTTCTCTGCTACAGTTACTTTGAGTTCTTCAGGTTCAATTATTCTGACCTGGTTTCCCAATCCTACTACAAACATTGCCGCTAACTCCAGCGAATCGACATAGTATTCCCGGATAGACCATCCATCAACGGTCACACCCTGTGCATCGGAGAATCCGGGTGAATACCACGTTGCAATATTTTTACTGTCAGGATGAATTTCGAGTTGGAATACAAAATAAGGTATATTGTTGAGAAAACTTCTGGTACTTTCTTGCCAATAATCTGCGAGATTGAATTTATCATCTCGAATGAAAGTTTCCTGAGATACATTAACACGCTTGATACGTGAAATGCGGTAACTTCTAAATTGTTCATCGTGAGCTGCAATCAGATACCAGACACTGGCTTTGGCAACGAGTCCATAAGCCTGCACAGTCCGTGCAAGGTAGCTACCATCATGCCGTTGATAATCGATTTCAATGATACGATTGTTATAGACCGCATCCTGTATAATGTCGAGGTGTGTAAGGGTTTGCTCACTATGCCACCATGCTACGGGATCAATGTAAACTCGATTCTGGAATTGTTTTGCAGATTGCTCATGTAAGGAAGGAAGTGCAGTCATTAATTTGAGTAACGACTGCTCTGCTGCATCTTCTAAACCAATATCTGCCAATAAAGCCGCATTATCTGAAACAATCAACGCTTGTACTTCCGATTCTTTCAGTCCATTCAATTTCACACGATAATTTTCATCCAGGGAAATGCCACCACCATGTCCCCCTTCAGCATAAATCGGCACCCCTGAAAATGAGAGGGCATCAATATCCCGTAATATCGTTCGGGTTGAAACCTCCAATTCTTTTGCTAATACTGAAGCTGTCATCTTGCCTCGGTTTTCCAGCAACAACATCAATTTCAGGAGTCGATCTGCACGCATAAAGATCACTTTCAACTTGAGTGACAATAGGTGTCATGCAAGTCATTCTATCATGAGAGTAACGAAAAACAATTCACCAAAAGGATGACTAAACATGACAACACTCAACTATGAGGTTGCGGGGCAAGGCGAAACAGTGATTCTCGGACACGCTGGCTTTGTTGATAGTCGTATGTGGGATGCACAATGGGATATATTCGCAGAAAAGTATCGCGTCGTGCGTTTTGATATGCAGGGCTATGGTCAATCAACTCTTGCGATCCAGCCAATCTCGCGCAGCGAAGAATTGCTGTCTATTATGAGCACACTGAATATTGAAAAAGCGCATTTAGTCGGATGCTCTCTAAGTGGTACAGCATATATAGATTTTGCAATTAAGCATCCTGAGAAAGTGCTGTCATTGACCGTCATCAATACAGCACCATCTGGTTTCGAGATGCAAGGCGAACCACCACGCTACATGATGGAAATGTTCGGTGCGATGCAACAAGGTGACACTGACACTGCCTCTGAATTGCAGATTCGTATCTGGATTGATGGCATGTATCGCGAACCAAATGAAGTTGATGAGAATATTCGTCAAAAAGCAACCGAAATGAACAAAATCGCTGTTCAGAATGGCACATATTTTATCGCCGATAGTCAGCCTGTTAACCCACTAACACCACCTGCGATTGAACGTCTACATGAGATTTCATGTCCGGCGTTAGTCATTAATGGAGGTCTCGACCATCCTGAAATAGCGCGGGCGACCGCACTTATGGCAAATGAAATTCCGAACGCAATACATCAGACAATCGACGGCACCGCTCATCTTCCAAATATGGAAAAACCCAGGGTTTTCAATCAGCTTGTGTTGGATTTTCTCAATTAGTGATCTATATCACAATTTCTGCGGATAGAATAAACATCCAGCAATATCGGGAAATCTGTCCTACAACCGCGAGAAGGTGCATCACGGGGTACACGGCTGGCACGGACGCTCTGCTTATGACCTGTTAGCGACGTGTGATCTGTTCGCACAAGTGGCGGTGCAGTTGGTCGTGCATGGTCACGATGCGTATATCAGCGAGAAATTAGGCTATGGTATGCGCCGACTCGTCGGGGCGTTAACCGAAGGTATCCGTCACAGTGATCGCCCTGAATTGTACGATTTCCACGATGTGAAATTGCCCCGTCCATAACTTGCACAATAATTATCGCACCCACAGCACGTCATCGCACACAGATTTGACCAGCCCTCAAACGCAATTCTGTCGTATCCAAAATCATGCACAGTTCATCGCCAAGCACATAAATCCCTGATGTTTTTGTGTACCCATTTCGCCCCTTTTCTGCGCTACGCATCCACCTCGATCTGTCGATTTAACCTGACCACACTAACAGGCGCGGCGCGTTGTCAAAATTCGCAAGCGATTTTCGCTTTATCCGTTTTTTTCTGGCTTGTGCCGTTGCTCTCACAAAAACGGGTAGCGCCCGATGGGTGACACCACGCCTTTTGCGCCTGTTTTCAGCGGGTCAGAAATCGACATAAGGTCGATTGCATAGCA
>DAOTXB010000739.1:0-6696 GCA_034435575.1 Anaerolineae bacterium | reverse complement strand
ATGAACCTCGCCCAATGAGTCTTTCTCTACGCGATAGTCATTTGACATCTAAACTGCTCCTTAGAGTAATAATGGTTATAGCTTGTGTTTTAATCGATTATATAAAGATTGCATAGTGAAAAATATCATGTTTTTTCACAATCTTACGCCTATGCGCATCGAAAACAAAAAGGCGCTAACATTGTAGCGCCTTCGTATACTATTGTGAACGCCCCAACCTATTTGGCGGCGGCGTAAAGTTCAGAAACTTTGTCCCAATTGACCACGTTCCAGAATGCGGAAACATAATCAGGGCGACGATTCTGGTAGTTTAAGTAATAAGCATGTTCCCAGACATCGATGCCGAGGATGGGAGTTTTCCCCTCCATCAATGGGGTATCCTGATTCGGGGTAGAGGTCACGGTCAGGCTACCGTCACTTTCAACGACCAACCATGCCCAGCCAGAGCCAAATTGTCCACCAGCTTTGGCGGCAAACGTGCTCTTGAAGTCTTCAAAGCTACCAAATGCACTGTTGATCGCATCAGCAAGATTACCACTCGGCGTACCACCGGCGTTCGGACCTAAGATTTGCCAGAACAACGCGTGATTAGCATACCCACCACCATTATTACGGACAGCGGTACGCTTACCTTCAGGGATTGAATCAAGGTTAGCAAGAATTTCTTCGATGGATTTATCTGCCCATTCTGTGCCTTCTAAAGCGGCATTTAGTTTGGTGGTATATCCATTATGATGCTTACCATGATGAATACCCATAGTGCGAGCATCTATATGCGGTTCAAGTGCATCTTCTGCATATGGCAGAGCTGGTAATTCAAAAGCCATGTGTGGTAACTCCTTATTTGTTAAAGGTTGCAAAGTAAATTTAAACAAGTGTCTTAATCTTAAACGTCAGGTGTAAGAATTAGATTAAATCAACCGCATTCCGTAGATGAGAGTACGGTTAAAAGTCACATATTACGGCTCTTTTTACCCCTATGTGGCTTGTCAGTCATAATTATCAGTGAATTGGTCTACGTCAATTGACACGGCGGCGGTAAACTAGGCAAGTTATGATCCACATGCCAAACTTGAAAGTTCACCATCTGCACCATCAGGAGACTTCATGACCAGCACATCCACACGATACGATACCACGCCCACACGCGCTTATGTTGTGCTCGTCATTGGCATTTGTGCTGTCGCATTGGCGGCTATTATCATCAGGCTTGCACAGGACGAGGGTGTGCCCTCACTCATTATTGCCGCTGGGCGGCTTGTAATCGCCGCCCTACTACTGACACCGGTTACCTTACGTCAACCTACTTATATGACACAAATACGCCGTCTAACAGGCTTTGAGGCAATTTTGATAGGCATTGCTGGACTTTTTCTCGCCATGCACTTCGCCGCATGGGTGACATCTCTGGAATACACCACTGTTCTGATTAGTGTCGTGTTGGTCACCACATCACCTATATGGGTCGGGTTAATGGAAGTCTTTATCCTGAGAACACGTCTACAGCGTGGGGTTATCGTCGGATTAGCCATTGTGCTCTCCGGTAGTCTGATCATTGGACTAGGTGGCGGGGGCGAAACAGCCGAGGGCGGTATGAATCAACAGGTACTCGGTGGGGGATTGTCCGCATTCGGTGCGGTAGCCGTCGCCGTTTACCTGATAATTGGCAAACGACTACGTCCAAAGCTAGCCCTAATCCCTTATATCTGGCTGGTATACGGAACAGCGGCAATTCTATTGTCAATCGTCGTACTCCTGACAGGGTCTCCAACTACCGGGCACAGCACAGAGGGTTACTTATGGATTCTGGCACTTGCGTTAATACCACAATTGGTCGGTCATTCCTCGCTCAATTATGCCTTAGCATATTTGCCCGCAACCTATGTCAGCATCGCAACACAAGCAGAGCCGATTGGGAGTGCATTTATCGCCTATCTGGTATTCACAGAAATACCAGACATCTGGCAGATTGTAGGGAGTGCAATCATTCTCTTTGGTGTACTCACTGCAACATTGAGCGAGAACAGATCTAAACGAAAGCTAAAGGCACAACCTTTTGATTCTACAGAAAACTCGTCAGCGCATTCAGCAGATTGACAATTCTATTGGTTACATCAGTATTATTGGCGCGATCATAGCGGCAACATTTGCCAGCGTCTTGATCCGTCTTGCACAGAACGCAGGGATGGAATCTCCGGCAATTGCGTCATTCCGTTTATCAATCGCTTCTGCGGTGATATTTCCCTACGTGATACGCCACTATAGAGGGGAATTCCACAAACTCAAACGGCGTGATCTTATGTTCATAGCCATCTCAGGATTCTGGCTAGGCTCACATTTCATCCTGTACGTAACAGCGTTGGAATATACGTCTGTGATGATTAGTAGCGTGGTCGTTACCACAAGCCCACTATGGGTGTCACTTATGGAATCTGTATTTTTACGTGTGAAATTGCATCAATTCGTGTGGATTGGCATCATATTAGCCATGATTGGTGGCATGTTCATCGCACTGTTAGGTCGCGACCTGGAAGTAGGAACTGATCCCCTTTTCGGTGCATTACTTGCGCTTGGCGGTGCGATCACCGTTGGAATTTATATGCTGATTGGACGGCAAGTCCGAACTCGTGTCCCTTTTGTGCCATATATCTGGATGGTCTATAGTTTCGCTAGCATAGTTACATTGATCTACGTATTCATCACCCGTACACCCTTGACCGGATATAGCATAGATGCTTATTTCTGGGTCATCATGGTTACAGTCGTCGCCCAACTAATGGGACATACCTCCATCAATCTTGCACTTCGCTATTTTTCCGCAACTTACGTCAGTATATCTGGTCAGTTGGGCGCGATAGGAGCAACGATTGTAGCCCTGATTTTGTTTGAAGAAGTGCCGACCATATTTCAGGTTATCGGCGCAAGTGGAATCATTCTCGGTGTGATCTTCGCGAGTATTGGCAACGGGCGATCAGTAGAAAATCACCAATCGCCCACAAAATAGAAGCGTTAAGCGGTATCATCTAGGGGTAAGGGTTCAATCGGGCGTTGTCTTTGTTGGAAGATAATATCTTCCTGCGTTTTTGCCACCTGTGTCGCATCTGGATCAGAAATTAGCCCACCACCACGCGCTGTTGCACCAATTACCAGACCAGCACTGACCAATACGACATTTTTGATAATGTACTGCCCTTCTAAGGTCGGTGCATAAGGGAATTGTGTAAATGCCTCCTGCGGAAAGAGAAATAAGGGCGTTACAGTGCCAAGCATTTGGGCAACCAACAATAACAATGTCACCCTAAGATAACGCCCAGTGATAAGCCCGATACCAATCAGGACTTCCCAACCTGCCAATAATGGCACAGACACATTTTCCTGTATGATGCCGAAGGTCAACGTTTCAATCGTTCGTGCCGCTAAATCCTGCGCAGGGCTGAGATCGGGAAAAAACTTCAAGAACCCGAACCATAAAAAGACAACACCGAGGCTTACCCGCAAAATAACGACACCATAACGTGCCATAAAGCGTGTTAAATACACATCCACAGCGTCAAATAACCGTATGAGATTGTGTTTATTGAGATAGTTTATCATTGCACTCCATCTTGTGTATATTTTCACAATATAGCATGATTATACAACAATTGAGCAACTCATATCAATCATTTTTCGTAATTTCTTTGGGACTTCAAATACACTAACGACAAAAAAGCGCCCATTATGGACGCTCAAAGTAATTACTACATGCTGCACAAAATCTATGGTGCAAGGTTGTATCCTAAGTATATAGGTTCGCCGGGCCATACCTCAAAAACAGGGAAATCTTCAGGTAGCATCAGCGGTTGCAAAAGCGCCCTCAATGTCCCATCTAAGATTAATTCCTGCATGGTGTATTCAACAAGGCGACGGAATTCGATATCATTTCGTGGAATCGCCATTGTGGTATAAGAAACAGCATACCAGGGTACAGGTGTTCCGCGGTCATCCGCTGTTGTCAAACGGAGTGCATCCGGGAAAGCCTGTACATGAGGTATGAGGCGTAGGCTATCACCAAATGCCACCTCTGCATCATTCTCTTCCAGAATCACAAACGCGATGTCTTGCTCACGCACTTGCAAAATTTCAATTGAGACGGGCACAGTACCGGCAATTTCTACGGCACGTGCAGCGGCGGTGGTTTCGTTATTCGGCGTTGCTACAAATGCACCACCGCGTAAACCAGAGAAGTTGTTAACATCGTCGTTGACCTGCACCATTAAGCGCTCGCCATGTACCAGATAAAAATTGGTAAAATCAACCACATCAGCTTGCGCCCAATCCGCCTGAACATTCACCGCAATATCCGCCTGCCCGCTTGCGACTAAAGCAATCGCATTGTTGGTGCTATTCGGCACAAATTCAACCGATACACCCCACCGAGATGCCATTTCTCCAAGTAAAGCACGATGGAAAATATCCAATCGGCGGTCACTTTCTGGCACATCAGCATCGGCTGTCACACCAATTAAGCCCGCAACGCGTATGCTGTTGGTTGCTTGTAGTTGTGGGACAACATATTGCTGTGGAAAGCTATTATTTGCCACAAATTGTGCGGGTGAGGGCACATCTTCGCCCAGATTTAGCCAGGGCGTTGTTCGTAAATAAGGAATCCCCGGGAAATATGTTGCATACAGTTCATCCATCCGCCCATTCTGTGTCAGATGTTGCAATGTCCGATTCACCAGATTACGCATGTTGATGTCCTGTCGGATCATCGCAAATGTGCGTGGCTCAAGTGAAATCGCAGGATCAATAACACGCACAGTTTCTGGTTGGGCGGCGCTTACACGCTGTAAACGGGCACGCGTGTCAACAATGCCATTCACTTCCCCCAAAGACATCGCGGTAAATGCGCGATCCAGCGTGAGATAAGTTTGCACGGTTACATCAATGCCGGTGTTCGTTTGCCAGCGGGTTAAACCCCGTTCGCCATCCGTCCCGATGACGACACCTAACGCACGACCACTTAATTCTGTCGGTGATGATGCCGGGTCAGCCGCCGCAACAAGTACGTGTTGACCGCCAAAATAATGCGACTCGCTAAATTCTAGGAATAGATCGTAACGGCGACGATGCACCTGCCCCGCAACCAGATCAATCACACCATCCCGCAACATCTCCGCAGTACGAACAACGTCACGCGTAACCTGTATAAATTCAATCTCTACGTCCCACGTTGATGCTAAACTCCGTGCGAGATCAGCATCGTATCCACTAATTTCACCGCGAATATTCAACTCAGAGAACGGTGGTGCATTATACAAAATCCCCACGCGCACAACTCCATTTTGTTGGATACGGGACACTGTGGATTCTGAAGGAAGAATTTCTGCATCACCGGGATCGGCAAATGGAACGGGCGTTGGAGGCACTAACGTCGGTGCGGGAACCTGTTCCTGTTGTGATGCACCAGATGTGACAATTCCCCAACCAAAACAGAGCAAAAGTGCTACTATTGGCAGTAATCGTTTTATCAAGGTGGATGTCCTAACGGTCATTTATCCTGATATAAATGGTGTTCAGCGATGTATTCTAGTACAGGTTGCGGCACCATGTAACGGACACTTTTTCCGTTAATCAGGCGTTCAACAATTTCTGTGGAGGAAAATTCGATGAGTGGCGATGTTAGCATAATCGTATGATCTTGCAAACCGGGGATGATCTGTTTGTGCATATCCGGGCGTAAATCGTGCCCGTCAACGCCCGGACGACGCATCACAGCCACCGCCAACTTTGCAGTAGCAAACATCTCCTGCGGGCGCTCCCAATTTGGCAAATCACGAAAAACATCCCCACCCATGATGAAAAATAATTCACTTTCAGGATTCTGTTCTTGCAAAATCCGCACAGTATCAATGGTGTAGTGTGGTCCGGGACGATCAATATCCACCCGGGAAACTTCAAATTGTGGATTATCTTCTAGGACACTTCCCAGCATGGCTACGCGATCTTCAACTGTGGTGCGTGTGGTCGCCTTGTGGGGTGGAATTCCCGCCGGAACAAACAACACAGTATCCAGCTCAAGCTGTTCATAGGCATGTTGTGCAAGGATAAGATGCGCGTTATGCGGCGGATCAAAAGTACCACCTAGGATTCCAATTCGTTGTTTCTGCATTATTTAGGTGCCTTGAATATCCATCAAATGGTCTAGTCCGACCACTCTAATTCATGATCGCCAATCAACACCGTATCACCCACTTGCACACCAGCTTTTTCCAGCGCATCGGAGATTCCCAGTGTCTCTAGAATGTTTTGAAATCTCAATACTGCCTCTTCATAATCCCAATAGGTCATGGCGGCGGCGCGTTCAATCCGTTTGCCAACAACGCGATATGCACCATCATCCTCGCGGACAATTTCAAACACCATTTCGTCCTCTTCAAGTTCATAAAGCGGTGTTTCTGGCGTTTCTGCGATGGGTTCAAGTTCTGGCAATTCAGATATCTTTTGGAATGTAAGCTGTATCAATTGTTTGATATTGGTCTGTGTCGCGGCAGAAATCTCCATAACTTCAACATCGCGTTTTTTAAGCGCTTCAGAGACCTCTTCCCAGCGAATTTGTGCATCTAGCTGGTCAATCTTATTAAAGACCACAATTTGCGGGCGTTCTCCGAGGTTTTCATCGTATAGTGCAAGCTCACTATTGATCTGACTATA
>DAOTXB010000738.1:0-20393 GCA_034435575.1 Anaerolineae bacterium | reverse complement strand
CCGGATGTGATTCGCTTGTTGAGCCGACGCACGTTTTCATGGGAGATTTCCGTTGATAATATTGCACTGATCTCCGGGGCATCAGAAACCCACAGTGTTAAGTTTCGCATACCATTATCATAGCTAGAGAAATTCAATTAATGGTATAATTCTTGTATATTTCTATGTACCCATAGGATTACCGTCATCTATGCCGAACGAAACTTCTTCCCGTACACTTGTTATCATGTTTGTCGTGCTATCCATTGCAATCATTGGTGGCGCTGTGTTATTGGTTGTTACGCGTCCTGAACCAGTACAGATCACGATTAATCCGCCTGTACCGACATCCACACCGGAACCCACGCCTACACCAGCACCAATTCTTGTTTATGTAACCGGTGCGGTCAATGAGCCAGAAACAACTGTCGAACTCCCTGTAAATAGTCGTGTGCAAGATGCTATTGACGCGACAGGGGGCATCACTGATGATGCGGATTTAACACGGATCAATGTTGTCGGCATATTGCGTGATGGCGATCAGGTATATGTGCCCACTTTAGGCGAGGATACACCAGTTAGTATAGCGACACCCTCAGGTAGTGGAGTCGTCAATGTAAATACTGCAACCAGCCTAGAATTACAAACATTGCCGGGAGTTGGTCCAGCACTTGCCGAACGTATCATCGTCTATCGTCAAGAGTTTGGCGCATTTTCCGATATAGAAGACTTAGATAATGTCAGTGGCATTGGACCCGCATTACTTGAAGGCTTTGATGGTCTAATTGAATTTTAGTTTGTTAGCCGATTCGTATACCCGTGCGTGTATCAAAGTATAAGACTTCTTCGGGATATAAATCGCAATAAATGGTTGTTCCAAGTTCAATGTGCTGATCTAAGGGAAGCGATAAATTCCAGCGTTCGCGCCCTAGCCAAACGGTTACTTGCTGATAACGTTCCGCTAAAAATGGTGTGATGTCATCAACGACACCCGGAATTCCATCTTCTTTAAGAAACATAAATTGTGGTCGAATGCCCATTGTGACGCGTGTACCGTTCTCAAGATCATTTCGAATAGGATACCCACCAAAGCTCTCGCCTTGCCACGTCGCATCTTCAACATATCCCTTAAAGAGATTCATCGCTGGTGTGCCGATGAATTGTGCGACAAATAGATTTCTAGGCGCATCGTATAATTGTTGGTATGTGCCCACTTGCTCGAATTTCCCTTTATTCATCACCGCGATACGATCTGCTAACGACACTGCTTCGATTTGATCATGGGTGACGTAAATGGTCGAAACTGGGAAGCGATTGAGCAGGCGCTTTAGCTCTAAGCGAGAATCGCCGCGCAATTTAGCGTCTAAATTTGCAAATGGCTCGTCGAATAACAAGACACGCCAATCCCGTGTCAGGGCGCGGGCGATACTGACCCGTTGCTGTTCGCCACCAGAAAGTTGTCTTGGACGACGCGCTAGTAACTTCTCTAAACCAATCCCCGTTATTTTGGAGATTTCGCGTACCCGCTCCGGTACTTCGTGTTCACGCCGACGGAGGTTAAGGTAAAAGCCAACCGAGCGACGAGTTTCCCAATGTGGAATAAGCGCACCCTCCTGAAAAACAAACCCGATGCCTCGATCCTGTAGCGGGATGTCCTCCAGTGGCACATTATCATAGTAAACTGTGCCTGCATCCGGCTTAATCAACCCTGAGATGATTCGAAGCAACGATGATTTTCCACAGCCGGAAGGTCCAACGATTGCCATAACATCACCATCGCTGAGTTTAAAGGATACGTCATCCACCGCGATAATCGATTTGTCCTGTGTTATTTCGTTGCGATCAAAAGATTTTTTCACATGTTCTACTGTTATTGAAGTCATCAGGTTTACCATCTGGGTTAAATTCAACGGAAGTGGATGTAAATCGCTTGACACTTTTTCCGATACGCGTTATCTTACGTTGCGAGTATTTAATGAATATAGCGCAATCGCGCAAGCAGAACAATGACAGTTAATAAACCAACAGCCCATATTTTTATCTGTTCTACAACTATGATGACTATGACTATGCCGCACCATACCGGTGGGGAGATTCCCGTTTGAGGTAGTCACAGGGCTGAACATAAACAAGGTGACGACAAGCGTGTGGAAATCTTCCACACGTTTTTTTATTGTCAAAATGCAATCAGGAGCACTGGGATGAGCAAAACAATTACGATGAAATTTGGCGGTACTTCGGTTGGTAGTATTGAAGCGATTCAGAATGTAGTGGAAATTGTTAAAACTGAACACAAAGCGGGTAATCATGTCGCCGTTGTGGTATCTGCGATGTCTAAGGTGACCGATTCACTTTATAAAGCGGTTACTCTGGCGGCAGAAGGTGATAAGTGGGGGTATCTCTCCCTTTCGCGTGATCTGCGAGATCGCCACGAAGAGACTATCAACCGTTTAATTGCACCGGGTACAGAGCGCGATAAGACCTTGTTAGCCATCAACAAACTTGTAGACAGCCTTGTTGATTTTTGTAATGCGATCAATATCCTCGGTGAAGTTACGCCACGTATTCTTGATGGCGTTGTGTCCTTTGGTGAACGCCTGAGCCATGTGCAAATTGCCGCATTTCTGCGAGAGCGGGGTGTGACAGCGAAAGCTATTGATGCAGGCGCATTGATCCTCACTGATGATAATCATCAAAATGCTCAACCTATCTGGGATGAGACAGAATCACGTATTGAGAGGGCAATTCTGCCATTATTCGAGCAAGGTGTGGTGCCGGTGATTACTGGCTTTATTGGCTCCACAGCAGATGGACATTACACCACACTCGGACGTGGTGGCAGTGATTATAGTGCGGCGATTTTCGCGGCATTCGCGCAAAGCGATGAATTTATCATCTGGACGGATGTGGATGGTGTGATGACCACTGACCCACGCATCGACTCACGCGCACGGGTATTGCCTTATGTCAGCTATCAAGAAGTGGGCGAATTAGCATATTATGGCGCGAAGGTACTACACCCTAAAACGGTACAACCCATCATCAATCGTGGCATTCCTATGTGGGTTCGCAATACTTTTAATCCAGAATATCCCGGCACAAAAATTGGGTATGAATCGCAAGAAAGCCATACTGTCGTCAAGGCAGTGACAAGTATTCGTAAAGTCAGTATGTTGACGGTGAGCGGGAAAGGGATGATCGGTGTGCCCGGAATCGCCGGACGTACATTCTTATCTGCATCAATGGTGGATGCGAATATTTTGATGATCTCACAATCGTCCTCGGAACAAAGCTTTTGCTTTACCGTGACGGATGATGCCGCAGACCGGGTAAAAGTGGCGATTGAGCAGGAATTACGTCAGGAAATTCTCCGGCAAAATGTTGATGGCATCGATATTCAACAAGATGTTGTGATCATTACAGCCGTTGGTGCAAAAATGCGCGGAATTCCGGGTATTGCGGGACGAATCTTTACGACGATGGGGGATCACGAGATTAATGTACTCGCTATCGCACAAGGGTCATCTGAATGTAGTATCTCTTTTGTCGTTAGCGAAGCTGACAATCAACGTGCAGTAAAGGCATTGCACGGGTTAGCGCTGGAGCCGGTTATCGTGGAGTGATCTATTTTCTAAGCCAATGCTGTATTTCGTGGCGGATCGTGCATGGTAAAATCTCATTAGACACAATCAGTTATGGAGGCAAAATGGGCAATTTTGATGCATTGGACGGACACAATTATCTGAATATTAAAACATTTCGTAAAAACGGTGACGGTGTGCCGACTCCGGTCTGGTTTTACAAAGATGGTGACAGACTTTATATCACAACGGGTAAAGCAAGTGGAAAAGTCAAGCGCATCACGCATAACGCACAGGTTGAGGTAGCACCTTGCGAGGCAGATGGCGCATTGCTTGGTAATTTTGAAACAGCACAGGCGGAAATCTTGCTGAATGAGGATATGGTTACGCATGCATATAAAGTCCTAAAGTCTAAATATGGTCATGAAGATACTTGGACACATATGGTTGAAAATAGTGATCCGTCCAATCGTGCTTATATTAAAGTTGCTTCTTCTGCATGATATGACGATATTTTTTCTTTGCGATAGGGCTAACATCCATTTGTCGTTTAATGTAGACTGATGAAAAATATATGGATTTATAGGAAGTTTCAGAATGAGATCACGACGAATGATGACGGGCATTGGCGGTGTCATGATCGCCACAATTGCGATTATCGTCATTGCCATGACAATCAACGATGCGCCGGATGTAACCGAAGCGCAGATTGAAACCATTGAATGTATCCGGGAAGATACGGGTGAGACGTGCATTCGCTTTCCGATGATTAGTGGTGATAATTTAACCGGGATGCCGGTTACTTACCCGCGTGATTTTTCTGGTACATACACCCTGACCGTATTGCCGTTTGATCGGGATCAACAGGTGATTGCGGATACATGGTTGCCCTATGTGCGTGAACTAGGCGATGAATACAGCGAATTCAGCTACTATAATATTCCTGTTTTCCCTGATCTTGATACAGGTTTTCGTATTGTGGCACGCGCAGGGCTGGTGCTGTTGATACAGGATGCGTTCTTGCGCGAGATTACAACGACCGTATTCTTAGATAACCGTGATGAATTTTTGAGCGCGTTAGATATTCCTGATGTTGAGTTAATTCAAATTTTACTGCTCAATGATAATAATGAGGTTGTCTGGCGTGAGTCTGGTGAATTTACGGCTGAAAAAGGCGAGGCACTAGTACAATTACTCGATGAATTGCTCGTAAATTGATGTTCATGTGTTGTTCAGCCGTATATGTTACTGTAGGCATTATTTGTGGCATGAAGAGCACACTGCAGAGGAATAAAAATGGCTGTTGATTCGCAACAATTTAAGAATGTAATGGCAAAATGGGCAAGTGGGGTGACCGTCGTTACCACTGTACATGAAGGGGCATGGAAGGGTACAACGGCTAGCTCTTTCAGTAGTGTAAGTCTCAACCCACCCACAATTTTGGTATGCCTCGCCCAGAAGCTCTACACACACAAGCTATTTTCTGAAAGTGGTGTCTTCGCTGTTAATATTTTGTCACCCGCACAGCTTGAAGTCGCGAAGCTCTTTGCCGGTATGTATCCTGATATTGAAGATCGCTTTGCAGAGAATTCATGGCAAACGGCGCAAACGGGTTCGCCCATACTGGAAGATGGCTATGGCTGGTTAGATTGTAAAATCGCCCAGATGGTGCCGGCTGGTGATCACACAATTTTTGTGGGCGAAGTACAATCGCTGGGCACGTTTGAAGGCGACGATAACCCTTTAATGTATTTTAATCGTCATTGGGGTACGTTCACGGCTTTGGAATAACAGTCAGGTGAAAGGGTAGATTTATGGGCTATTACATGCGCTACTTGCTCACGACCGATGCAAAACTGACATTGGATGAGTTAGAGACTGCGCTTAAACAGGTGGACACAAAATATCAAATTCGCCGTGACCCAATTCTGCCATTGTTTGGGACATTATTACTAGGAAAATATATCTGTGGTGAGCTAGAGATCAATTTCCCCGGTGATGAAGACGGTATTTTTGAGGAAGACATTGAGGAAATGCGTGATCTAATCACAGAGTCTGGTCAGGATAGTGAAACTAAAGTGCGTGATGTGCTGGATAAAACCACCTGCATCATTGCATTAAACGCAGTGTGGCAGGGGAATGACCCTGATGTGACGCTAGACAAGGTGGAACCATTATGGTCATGGTTGTTCGACCATCACCTCGGATTGTTACAGGCAGATAGCGAAGGTTTTTTTGAGCGTGATACCCTGATCTTTGAGACTAATTTGAAGATTTGATAGGTGGCATAAGCGTTTTACTAAAAGCGTGTTAAACTCCGGCAGATGATGAAAACCGTCATCTGCTATTTTTTTGTGACCTATTTAATAGGCAGGAGAAGTCGTCATTATGATCGCTCATGTTGTGATGCTGAAATTTAAACCTGAAAATCCTGAAGCCGCTGAGGAAACTAAAACACGTCTTGAAGCGTTGCCACCTTTAATCGAACAGATCAAAAAGTATGAGATTGGTATCAATATAATTGAGTCAGAACGTGCATATGACCTGGCAATTTATTCGCAATTTGAGTCGCTTGAAGAATTGACAACATATAATGAACACCCTGAACATCAGGCAGTGTTAGGCTATATTCGCACTGTAATCACCAGTGTGGTTGCGGTAGATTATGAGATATAGAACTTATTTCCATGCGTTATATGTCATACCTGTTTGTGCTGTCTCCTGCCAACTTGCGTAGGGTGGGGGATTTTGAAGAATGTCTTCCAATAATTGACGTGCTTCATAACCACCAATTTTGCTGACGAGTTGAATGATAACTATGCCGGTGGATTCACTCACACCGGCATAAAATTCGTCAATCAATGAACTTATTGCTTCTTCATCGTGTGCGTAAATGACATTGAGGGCGGTTTCACGCTCTCTTGCGTCCTCGCCCTGAATTTGCTTCAACAATGATGTGATATCTAGTGACAAGATAAACCTTAATCCAGTGCTTCTGCGCGTTCTGCAATGACATCAACTGCTGGTGCTGGTTTCCAGAACCATGCGAAGACTGGATTGGTGCGCGATTGCATATGATCGAGCAAGCTGACGATCAAGAAGCCGATAACGATTAATCCGATGACAAGGGCAACTTGTTCACTGGCAAGCGTAGAAGAATCACTCACAACTCGTACGCCATCCGCCGCTTCAGTGTAGATGAGTCGTAATGACCCGAGCATAAAGCCGACGAGTGCCGCAACAGTCACATTTTCATAATTTTTTAGCAACCAGCTAATCACGCGTGAAAATGCGACAATACCGATCACCGCGCCTGCACCAACCGCGCCCACACTGACAATATCAAACGTTTTGACCGCGCCAAGTACAATCTCATATTGCCCTAGAATCAGCAGGATAAATGATCCAGAAATGCCGGGTAGGAGCATTGCACAAATCGCGATCATGCCACTAAAAAATAGGACGAGTGGACTTGACGGTTCATAGAGTGCTTCGGTAAGTGCATCCTCAGCGCCATCAATTTCATTGTCTGTTTGAAGGGCAGTAGTGAGTGTATCAATTAACTCAGTGGGGTTTTCCGCCTCGCGTTCTTGTAAGGCTTCTAGCAGAGTATTACGTGCTTCTTCAACACCCGTTTCCGCTTCTATCGCCAGTGTATATTGCTCCACCGGATCTGTATCATCTGCCCCGATGCCAACGATCAAAAAGGCGACGATTGTGGCGATGGCAAATGACGCGATTGCGGCTGGAATCCAGCGTACTTTTACGCCAATTGCGATGATGGAAGCGAGGATTAACCCGGCGAAAAATGCGAACAAAAATGTCGGTTGATCTTCCAATAGATCATGAAGCAGGCTGGCAAGTAATAACACCGCACTGCCTACGCCCAATCCAAGTGCAATTAAGAAGCGGATTGGAATATGCTCTAACACGCCTTTGATGTCAAAATTAAGCCCCATACGTATAACATCGGTATCTACAGATTTTATGGCGTTGATGAGTGTTTCGTACACGCCGAGAATAAATGCCATTGTGCCGCCAGATACCCCTGGAACAATATCTGCTGAACCCATCGCAAATCCGCTGAAAAAGAGCCGAAAATAGTCGAATGGGGATTTGGGTTGAGAAAGATCTTCGTGTTGAATTTTTGATTGATCGCTCATGGCGATTTTAGTCTCCATAACAAAGTGAATCAGTAGGTTCATAAAAATCATGCATGACGATTCAATCCAAGTCAATGAAGGATGTCTGAAAAATTCGTTTGAGAGGGTAGTAGTAGGTGTGGAATGCTTGTCAAATGTTGCTTGCACCTTGATTTAAAAAAGCGTAGTATGCTATACTTTCGATCAACTCATTCGGGCGCATAGCTCAGCTGGTTAGAGCGCACGGTTCACATCCGTGAGGTCACAGGTTCGAGTCCTGTTGTGCCCACCAAATTGGATATAGTCTGAATATTGACCAGCCGTTGTGCTGGTTTTTTGTTTCTAATCATCTGCCCTGTATACTGATTGTTATTTGTTAAAATTGGCAGTGACTACAAACCGTCTGGCAAACTGGGGCATTGATTAAGGTTCATCCAGTGTGCAAGGTTACCGATACTATCATCTTCTAACATATTTCTGTAATTCGTGCGGGAAATATTGCGAAGAAACGCGACTGAGATAATTGGTTCTCCAATAAAGGGATCGCCATAAGCGACAAGCGTGAGTGTGCCTCCAGAATAAAAACCGAGTTTAGACCCATATTCATCATAGGTATTGTCAATGGCGGGGTACCCGTACCAACGTAAACCAGTACGCACTAATTGTCGAACACCACGCGAGAGTGTGCCACTGTTGCCATAAATTGCTTGTAGCACATTAAGAAAATCACGCGCTGTGCCTATCGCTGTGTTGTTTTGAAGAATTTGTGCCTGAATATCCCAATCAGGAAAATCTCGTCTTTCTTCGTCACGATAAGACACTTCCTCGGAGCGCCATACATCGTCTGACATAAAACGATTGTAGAGTAATTCCCCCTGATCAAGGGAAAGACCATCAATAGTATCCCATGTTGCTTGCCCGTCATCATGATTGTTCATCAATAGCGGGATCATATTTAAGGGATGGGGTGATGTCGTGTTTGTGATGTCGAGTGATTCATATAAGGCATCCCAATTTACGGTGCCCAATCGATCCAGCATGTAGTCCGATGCCGCATTTGAGCTAAATTGGATCATCCCCAAGGAGGCGATTTCCCATAGGCTAATATAACGCGTGTCTCGTGGATATTGTGCGATAAAGCGATCATGGGAACCTGTGTCTGTACCGGGTACGCTATAACGATTTAAAATGTCGATATTGACCAGTTCCTCCATTGGAATAATATCCGCATATACCTGACGCGCATATTCAATGAAAATGAGCAACTTTGTTACAGAAGCCAATGGAAACGTGCTATCTGAATTGTAATAAAGTGCATTTTCTGGCGCGTTTAGTAACATACAGGCCATGCTGAAATCTCTTGGTTGAGCGAAGACGTGTTCCCAGATATGTGTCAAATCGGGATTAGTATTGATTCGATCTTGCGCTATGTTAGGCACGGTCACGGATGTGCTCAAGAAAAGTGACAACATCAGTAGCAGGATGAGTTGTTTCAACGACTACTCCTAAACATCACTCAAAATTCACGGGCGATCATATAGTTCGCCCAGGATTCTAACAGTGCTTTATATTCTGAGTCAGGTAAATTTGCAATATTTTCTAGCCCTTCTTCAACATACCGTCGAGATAACGCCTGCGCATGGGCGATGCCTCCACTTTCCCTTAGCAAACCCGTCACTTCATTAATCTGTTGTTCGCTAGCCTGTGCATTGCCGAGTACCGATAATGTCAGTTTGCGTTCTTCTGGTGTCATATTTGCCAAACTGCCAAGCACAATCAATGTTCGCTTACCCTCGCGGATGTCTGAGCCGACAGGTTTGCCCAGTTGTGCCTGATTGCCGATGACACCGAGAATATCATCTTGCATTTGAAACGCGATTCCACAGCGCCCTGTAAAATCCGCAATAGCCTTGACACGTTCGTGATTTAGATCCGGTTCATTAAGTCCAATTGCCGCGCCTGCGCGTCCTGCAAACTCGTAAAGCACACCCGTTTTTTTCCAGAGCATATCGATGATACGCTCATCTGTCACCTGATCTAGTGGCATTTCGGATAGCACAACATCTAATGTTTCGCCTTCTATCAACAAAGTCTGCACGCGGGAAAAGAGTTCATGAACGAGATTAAGTGCCAGTGTAGACGAAACGCCAAATTGTGTATGTAATTTGGTCAGAAGTGCCGCCGCCCATCCCATTTGCATATCTCCCGCAAGTATAGCAACGGTGAGACCATAATGGGCGGCTGTTGCCTCATCATACCCGAAGTCAGATTGAGCACGACGGGTAAAATCAGCATGAACAGTGGGTACACCCCTGCGTAGATCATCATTGTCGATGATGTCATCGTGAACAAGTGTAAATGTGTGATATAGCTCTACTGTGCTGGCGGCAGGTAGGGCTTTCTCTTCATCACCACCTACAATGCCACAGGAGAACATCAGCACTGCCGGGCGTAATGACTTGCCACCTGCTTTTAGATAGCTGTAGACAGCGTCGTTAAGGTGATGATGTGAAAATTGAACAGCATTCTCTTCGTGGAACATATATGCCTGTACACGCTTTTGGCGTATTGCAACGGCTTCTAACAACGATGAGAAGTCCAATAATGTCATGATCGAGTTACTTCCTATTATATTTAGAAAATTGATAAATAGCATGAATAGTGCTTTACAATGCGTATTCTAGCCGAACTGGTAGGGTAAATTCTACGTGCAGTAGGTTGACTGATGATTCAGAATCGTTAAATTCTCGATAATTTAGCTGATTATGGGTATATTGTGTGCCAAGTAATAATTTTACTATCAATAAGATGAGTGCTACAAAATAATAATAAAGTAAAATTTCAATAAAGTCTTTAAGCAACGTTGTAAATTGAGTGGTAAAATGTAAAAAATTCGTTAGACCAAATTAGTTGGGTGGAGTATGTTAGAAAACAACACGAATCCACAGTGGAAGAATTGGGCTTTATTTGGTCTCCGCTGGGTTTTCTTGATTGGCGTTTCTCTGAGTATATTTATATATCGATCACAAGATGTTGCGTTTACCGGTGATTACACCGACATGGCAATTTTGTTTGGTGTTGGTGCTGTCATCAATCTTGTCATTGCGGTCATGATACTTGTCCCAAGCATATCAGAATATATTCCTGCCTTTGCGACTGTATCCGATTGGGGACTAGCAGTTGCATACATCATTCTGGTTGATGCGAACCCGATACTTACCCTTGCGGTGTTGGGTGGTTTGGGTGTCATTGGCTTACTGAGAATGGGACCCAATTGGGGACCTGCATATATTTTTGGTCTGATTGTTGGCGCTGTAGGTGCAGTGATCTATCTGCGTGATATCGACCTCATCATGAATGATGTGCAGGGGCTGATTGTTGATGTCTACCTGTTGCCCTCGGTAGTTTTGGCACTGATATTACTCAATGTTGGCATTTGGGTGTATTTTGATCAAGGTAAGGCAGATCGCCAGCATAAACGCTTGAACGAAACGAGACAAACCCTCGAAAAACAATTGACTGAGATGCGCGAACGTGCCAGTGCAATGTCGGATATGGCTGAAAAATTAAGTGGTACGTTGAAATTTCAAAAGATATTGGATGCCGCGCTGGATATTGGGCGATTGAGTCTGCGTACGACGGCAAAGCAACGCGTTATCAGTCTTGTATTGTTGTTCCGCGCTTCTGATGATTCTCTGTACATTGCCAATTCGCGTGGTCTGAATCATATCGATCAACATCGCAACATTGCTGGTATCGAAGGGATCGTGCGTACCGCGCTAGACGAAGGCATACCACAAATCGGTAAAGATGCCTCCCAAGAACCGGAATTACGCCCTTTTAACGCTTTTCAGGGTATCCGTTCAATCCTCGTTATCCCCTTACGCGCGCATTATGATAATTATGGAGTTTTGATCTATGGGAGTACCGCGCCTCGTGCATTTAACGAAGATCATATTGATACGCTAACGGCTATTGGCGTGCAAGCAACTGTAGCTTTGCAAAATGCGACACTCTATAATAACTTGATGAATGAAAAAGAGCGCATCATCCAAATGGAAGAGGATGCCCGTAAATCCCTTGTGCGTGATCTCCATGATATTCCAACTCAAACGATTTCTGCGGTTGCGATGCGTATCCGTATTATTATGCGTATGCTCGAACGCACGCCACAAGATGTGCCAGAAGAACTGGTCAGTGTGGAAGAAATGGCGCTTCGTGCAACAGAAGAGATTCGTCATGTGCTGTTTAAGTTACGCCCACTTGCACTGGAAAGTCAGGGGCTTGGCGCGGCTCTAAAACAGTTGGCGGATAAATTACAGAAAACCTACAGTCAGGCAGTTGCGTTGCGTATAGCGCCTGATATTGACCAATATCTTGATGAAAATAAACAGGGTGCTTTGTTTTATCTGGTAGAAGAAGCCGTGAACAATGCCCGCAAGTATGCAGAAGCCAAGCTCATCAGTATCAATATTCAGCGACAAAATGATGTGTTACTCGTGCGGATAGCCGATAATGGTAAAGGCTTTGACACTGGTGCTAAACCAGATGATGATCGCGATCACTTCGGTATGATTAACATGCGTGAGCGCGCAGAACTTATTGACGGTACTCTCACCCTTAAGAGCGTGCCGGGGCGTGGCACCACGATTAATGTCAGAATTCCAGTAGACCCCACACAAGAATCCCGTGAACGCACCCGTCAGCTCCGTCAACAGTTACCGGATACAAAACTGGCGGTTACAGCACTATCTAATTACCAGAAATACTAATTGTAGCGGAGTATGCTGTGCGTAATCCATACTTGCATACTCTGCTAAATCTCCTTAACCCCTATCTTGCAGGGCGGGACTTCCTCAACTAAGATTGCCACATATTGTTTGCAACGATGAAATGGATAGAAAATTCGATGGCACGATCTAATCTTGCGGCTTTACGCGGTGAGCCAAGCTATGTCTGGCGTGAAGGGCAAGAACGCCGGTTACAGATGATCGCAAAGTGGGCAAGGCTTGAGGATGCTCATGTATTGATAGATGGCTGTGGGGTGGGCATGTACGCTTCGCAGATTCGCCGACGCTATACCCCGCATGTAGAGGCATTCGATATTGAGTTAGAGCGCGTGACAACCACACGAGAAGACATCCCTCATGCGGTTGTCGCCGCCGCGGAAAGCATCCCCTATCCATCAAATATGTTCGACGCTGTACTATCACATGAGGTCATTGAACACGTCAGCAATGATCGTGAAACAATTAAAGAGATGGTCAGGGTGACAAAGCCCGGTGGACGGATGCTGATCTTTTTGCCAAATCGCTGGTATCCCTTTGAGACACATGGGCATTACTGGCGAGGCGAATACCACTTTGGTAACACACCGCTAATTAACTATTTGCCAGATGCATTGCGTGATCGATTGGCACCTCATGTCCGTGCTTATACGAAACGTGGATTGTTGCGCCTGTTTGATGAATTGCCAGTAACACAGGTGTTTCATCGGCGCGTTTATGGCGGCTACGATAATATCATCGCCCGCATAGGCACACCCGGACGCGTCGTGCGTGATCTGTTACAAAGTCTTGAAGGGTCACCGTTGGATACGTTTGGATTATCTCATTTTCTCGTGATGGAAAAATTGGTTGCTGAATGCTGAATCATAAAAGCTCCATATACAGAAAATACAGAGCTTCAAAAGTACAGATTGTATTTATATCAAGATTATGCGTCGTTTTCATCCACCCACACAGGAAGATGTCCCAATGCAATAATATCATGCCATTGAGCACGATCCCCTTCGGTGAAAATCGCCGCCTCTGCAACGATATTAGCCCCTGCTTTGTTCATGATTAAACGCATACCCTGCAATGTGCTTCCTGTAGAAATGACATCGTCAATAATGGCGATATTTTTATCTGTGACAAGATCACGGTCTTTTTCATCCAGATAAAGTGTTTGCGGTGCGCCGGTTGTGATGCTCAATGTCTCTGATTGCAACGCTTCCCCCATGTATGGCTTATAGGATTTACGTAATACCACATAGGGCAATGCCATTTCTGCACTCAGGGCATGTGCCAATGGAATACTCTTTGCTTCTGCAGTAACCAACGCCTCCACACCTTTTGTTGTTAGTTTTTCTGCAAGCGCTTTTGCAACCGCGCTGACAAATTCTGTGTCGCCGAGAATATTCAGAATGGCGATTTTTACACCCGGTTTGATCTCAAATAGGCGCAAATTACGCGTTACACCAGCAATCTCAACAGTATGTGTTTCGTATTCAGCCATAGCGGTTATAGCTCTCCATCATGAAAGATCAGCTTTTCGTCACACAGATAAATTACATCTCCCACATTGAGTTCGTATGGGGTCTTGATTGGCTTACCGTGTACAAGTGTCCCGTTGGTACTGCCAAGGTCTTCTAAAATTAGTTTGTTAATCTTGCGCGTAATCTGGCAATGAAACCGTGAAACACCCTTTGCACTAATGACAATTTCATTGTGATTTGCGCGTCCTAGGCGCATTAAGTCACCATCAAGTTCAAATGTTTGCTCATTCCATGTAACGCGTGTTGGGATATAACCCTCGACACGCTCAACCTTGATCTCATCGGTAGCAATTTTGGAAATATATCCGGTAACCGCTTCTTCTTCCGCTGTATCTTTTGGTTTGCGTTGAAGTTCGCGCACACGAAGCATGACCGTGTCTTCATGTCGGCTAGTCATCGTATAAAATGCTTGTGTTGCCATCATCTTACGATTGTAATCGTTAAAATAGTTGGAACCCTGTTCCATTTCCTGTGCTTGCTCAATCAGAGCGGTATGCTCCTCCTTGAGATTTTCATCGTTGATCCCAGATTTGTTGATTGCATCAGCCACCCCACGCAGAATATTGGCGGCGGTGTTATATTCACCCTTATCCGCAGAGGTGACCGCCCATTTGCGCGCTTGTGCCGCTTTGAGCAACAGCATTGATTGGTGTACCTGTGGTTGTGCTACTTGATTAGTAATACTTGTCACCACATTCAGCGTCACGGGTTTATCCCATCGTATATGCTCTACTGTTCCATCATCTGAAAGCTCATCATACTCAAATCGTAGGTTAGCAATATGATAATGACCAACATCTTCAAATGGGGGCAGGGTTAATTCTAAAAGCAATGCCTTGACTTCATCAGCAAATACATCACCCAAGCGAAATGAGGTGGTTTTGTCCTCAGTGTGCATGGTATAAGCATTTAACTGTGTGATTGTGCTGATGTACTCGGTGGTTTCTACGCTTATCTTCAGATTTTGCCCTACCACATTGAGCAATCCGTTCAGTTCTTCACGGAAGATCAAAGGGGTGACTTCTGGACTTTCGATAAAGTAGAAAGCACCACCGCCAGCGCTCGCCATTGCCATCATCAGATCTTCGTTGAAGTCTTTACCCAATCCCATGGTGGTTGTGCTGATACCCTGTTGTTGGATCTTTTGACGTGTCATCGCGACAATTTGCGTTGAACTTGTCACCCCACGATTCGCCAACCCATCGCTCATTAAGATCGTCCGGTTCACAAATTCGTTGGATGCATTTTCGCTGACGAGATTACATCCAGCCAGCCAGCCCCCACTAAGATTCGTGGTTCCAGAGGCTTTAATTGATGCAATCCTCTGGGTGATAATGTCTTTGCGCTGGACATATTCCGGCATCAAAAGGGTTTCTACAGTGTCGTTATAGAGCACAATTGACAGAATATCTTTAACGCTCAGGTTCTGAACCAGAAATTGCGCCGCCTGACGCGTGTAGTCTAATTTCTCGCCAGCCATAGACCCACTGCGATCAATAACCAGACTCAGATTCAACGGGCGACGATGGTGCGATTCTGATGCAGAAGGGGCAGTGACGTGCGTGAGAAGGTAGAGTTTTTGTGGCTCACCTACTGAAATTGTGTTGTAATCAAGTAAAAAATCAGCCAGCATAGACGCATCCGGGAGTTTTCATAATTTATGATGTTCACATTTTAACACAACTGAGGTAGTTCTGTGTCCGATAATCATGCCTGTTCTGAAGATGATATTGAAGCGCCCATGTCAAATAGTCCATCAACCAGGCGCAGTGTCCGATCTGTACGCCCGGCAAGTTCAGGATCGTGCGTGACAATAACGACAGTCGTATTGGAATCATTACGGATTGTTTGTAATGCGTCGAGCACAATTTCACCTGCTTCAGTATCAAGGTTGCCTGTGGGTTCATCAGCTAATAATAACGGAGGATTGTTGGCTAATGCACGGGCAATGGCAACCCGCTGTTGTTGACCACCGGAAAGCTCGGATGGGCGATGTGTCATACGGTCTTTAAGCCCCAACAAATCCAACAATTCTTTTGCACGTTTTTCTGGCTTAAATTGGCGTTTTTGTGCGAATTGGATCGGTAGCGCTACATTCTCAATAGCGGTTAATGTCGGGATCAAGTTGAAGAATTGAAAAATAAACCCGATCTTTTGATTTCTAATCTCGGTCAATTGATCTTCGTTCATACGCGTAATATCAACACCGTCAATCTCAACTAGCCCATCTGTTGGGGTATCTAATCCACCGATAATACCGAGTAATGTGCTCTTACCACTGCCTGACGGTCCAACGATGCCGATCATTTCCCCTGCGTCAACACTGAAACTTACACCACGTAGGGCGTGAATTGTTGTTTTACCTAGTGGTAATTGCTTGAAGACATTCTCCACATGGATTACCTGCTGTGACATACACTCAAGCTCCTCGTCTGGTTGTAAATGGGGATAAGCAATCAAAACAGGGTGAGTAGCGCCCACCCTGTAACTTATTACGTGGTATTTTAACCTGAAGTTTCGTAGGTGAAAATTGTGAAGTTAGTCTTCGTGCGTTTTAACGATCATTTTGAAAATATCGGATTCAGTGATTATCCCCATAAGATTACCTGCATTATCGGTGACGGGTAACCCGCTTACTTTACTTTCCAGCATAATTTTGGAAACATCGTAAATGGACGATTCCGGTGTTGCGGTCATTATTTTAGTAGACATAACTTTCTCGACGGTCAGTTGTGCCCATAGATAATTGAGTTCCCAGATACTTAAAGTTGTCGCATCAGAAGGGCTTGCTTCGCGCACATCACCAATCGTGATGATGCCGACCAACTTGCCATCTTCAGATACAGGCAATCGGCGGATGCCATTATTTTTCATGATCTGGTGCGCCGCCGCGATTGGGGTATCCGGTGCGACGCTTACAACTTCGGTTGTCATCCAATCTTTAACTTTAATATTCTCAAACATTTGATTGATCCTCTTTATCCCGATTAGGCACGACAAATACCGGACATGTTGTTCCGCCAAGCACTTTACTCGTCACACTTCCGAATAGCCAGCGACTAAAACCAGATCGACCATGTGTACACATAACAATGGCATCGACCTTTGTTTCTTCAGCTTTTTCGATGATACTGGTCGCGGCTTCTCCGATAATAGCCGTGCATTCCACTTGAAAACCAGCATTTTGAAGTGTTCGACTGATACCGTCAAGGTAACCATAGGTTTGTGGAACCATTTGATCAACCATCAATTGATGGTTCGTATTTTCTGAGATAACCCCTGCGGTATAGAATGCAGACACTGCATATTCCGGTACGTCGATTGCAGATAATAGGGTAATTTTACCGCCATCTTCAATAATTTGCCTTGCGTAGGGTAATGCCTTTTCAGCAAGACCTGATCCGTCCAGAGGAACCATGACATGCTGCAACATTTCATTGCCTTTCGAAGTGATCTAGAATGATACTTTTAGCTTAACTGAAACATCACAGGCAGGGATAGTGTCAGATGACAGGTTTTTTCTAGTAGTGCATCAGGTGTTTATTATTAGTGATGTATTGGTTCACCCTATTGTTAATATTTTGCCGTTTGCTCCAAAGTATAGAGTGTTTGTTCAGCGGCAGATGACCATGTGAACTTTTGTGTTTGTTGATGCCCGCGCGCGATGAGGGTTTCGCGTTGCTGTAGGTCGATTTCAAGCGTAATCATTGCGGAGGCGATTGCGCCTATATTATTTGGATCAACGCAAATTGCGGCTTCTCCAGCAAGTTCCTGCAGGCTTGAGCTTGTGCTTGTGATGACCGGAGTGCCGACATGCATTGCTTCTATAACCGGAAAGCCGAAGCCCTCAAAAAGCGTAGGGAATACTAAACCAATTGCGCCCGTCATCAATGCGCCTTTATCCTCTGCATCAATGTAACCTGTCAAATGCACACCCTCTATGCCTGCTGTCCAAGCCTCATCAAATAACCAGCCTTTTCCACCTGCAAACACAAAATCTGCTGGTGTTTCAACCTGCTCACGATAGTGGGCATAAGCCCGTGCGATGTTGGCGATATTTTTACGCGGTTGTAATGTACCAATGAACAAAAAATATCGTTCCGGTAATCCGTATTTCTCTAACACCGCGCTTGTTTCGTTGACGACAACAGGTGCTTCCACACCCGGATATACAATATCAATCTTGCGGGCTGAGGTACCATAAAATCGTGTCAAATCATCGGCGGTTGCTTGGCTATCTGCCATAATGCGAGTGGCACGACTGGCGCTATACCGTGTTGTGATGTCAAGATAAGTTCGTTGTTTAAATGGGTGAGCTTTCGGGAAGTGTTTATAGCCGAGGTCATGCACGGTGACAACCGCCTTACCCGGAAATGCAAAGGGCAGGGTATGTGCAGGCACTAAGGTTACGTCAGGGCGATCTTGCCACAGTGCCCCGGCAAAGCGCAGATGTGTCCATACACGCCTAAATGGGATGATTTTATGCACGGCATAATCGTGGGGGGGGAATAGTTCCGGTGCGGGCGTATCTCTAAAATAGAGCGTGATGTGATGCGTCTGATTTAACGCCAGCAACGCACGGATGAGTTCAATAGCATAATGCTCAGTGCCGGTGACCCGTGCGACGGTTGTCCGACTGGCATCAATCGCTATTCGTAGGCTCACTAGTGCCTCGTCGTCCAGCAATGAACGGTAATATGATGAGAATCACTAACACGACAAGAAGAATCGGCATGGCAATAGATGCAATATCGGTAACCGCGTCATCAATATCTGTATTAATAATCCCAAAACCAGCAATTGCACTGACCAATAACAACAATCCTGTGAATCCAAGTGCAGGTACGCTCCCCGCACTAAAAATAGCGACACAAATCATCCCAATCGCAGGGGCTAGCAATAATAGCGGATAGCCGTTTTGCCCTATATCGTTAGATTGCGTGAGGAAAACCATAATTGCGGTACCGGTTAATAATGTGATTCCACCAAACAACGCTCCGGCAAACCAGCGTCCAGTTGTGAGCCAGTACCCGATCATCAATACACCGAGACATCCAGCAAAGATCAACGCCAATGTACCAGTTGATGGAGCAGATTCTGCCGTTGATAACGTAAATGTCCACCATGCGCCCAGTGCAATCAACACAAGCGCAGGGAGTACCGAGGTCATTTGACCGCGTTGCAAGCTAATTAAGGGTGGACGGGGATAATAATGCGCGTCTTTTCGCCGGGCTTCTTCTTCCTCAGCACGACGTTCGGCATCTACCCGTTCTTGCGCGGCTTTGAGCTGTTCCTGTTCCGCAAGTTCCGCCGCTTCACGCTCAGCAAGCTCATCACCAAGTGATGCAACGGATGCCAGTGCCGCGTCAATGTCGAGATCACCCGTAATCGGTAGATCGGTTAAGGCGATGTCGTCATCACCCGCGCTATCGACAGCATCATCCACGTTATCCATTATGCGCTCATCAAGATCAGGGGTTTCATCATCATGACCCTGTGCAATGGAGTCGTCCGCATCAGCGTCTATATTCTGTTCGTTTTCAAGTTCATCTTTTTCATCCATAGTGGATATTGTGGCGAGTTTTATGATTTATCGCAAGCGCCATTTTGGGCAAATTCCAGATTTCTCCTGTGAAAGCCCTTGTCACCTGCGGTTAGGTTCATTATAATAATGTATATCAAATGGCGACGTAGCCAAGTGGTAAGGCGGATCTCTGCAAAAGTTCTATTCACCGGTTCGAATCCGGTCGTCGCCTCAAATGGGGAACAGTGATGTTCCCTTTTTTGTTCCCTGAGAACGGTGAAAGTTATGAGTGACCCAGGCAAATCTAAAAACAGCGCACCAAAATCACAACATAACCCACAGGGTATCCCACAAGCACAAATCGTTGAGAGTTCTTTCGCCATACCAATTAGTAATTACACATTGTCAACCGTGTGCCCATGCTGTAATAACCCGACCTATAAACGCGCCTGCAAAGTACGGTGTAGTCGGTGTGGTTTTATGTGGGATTGTAGCGAGTTGTAATCCTATAAGCCCCATAACTTCACCGTACCGTCCGCCGAACTTGATAGAATATGTTCATCATCTGGCGTAAATACAATGCGCGTCACGCTGAGTTTATGTCCGTCGAGTACTTTCAAGAGTTCCCCATTTTGAACTGACCAAATCCGAATTTCGCTATCACCACCGCCAGACGCGACAAACTTGCTGTTATTTGAAAACGCAAGTGATTTTATGACTGTGCCTTCCTTGTGATCTCCCTGAAGTCTCACATTATATGTTTCCATTTCTACGACTTCAAAACGGTAGTCATTATCAGCGATGGCTAGGTATTTGCCCGATGGAGCTATGGTTGCTGTGTTGAGCAT
>DAOTXB010000737.1:0-1677 GCA_034435575.1 Anaerolineae bacterium | reverse complement strand
CAACAACCGTAACACAAGCGATTGCACACCATCCGGCAAATCAGTGAATAACGGAATATTGTCAAAATTCATAGTGAGTTGTGTTCCAATAGACGATCAAGGCTTTCATCCGTGTATCTTGCCAGAAAGCGCCGTCAGTTTCAAGTAAGCGGGATAGCATTAGCACACGGTATGCTAAAATATGGTTGCGTCAATCGTCCGGTTAATAGAGGATTTGCCAGCAATGCTTGAATTTGCGTGTCATTCATGGGGATTCAATGATTTATCCCTTACCGAAGCGTTGGGCACTATCGCCCGTATGGGATTCCGGTATGTAGATATTGGCAGTGGTACACACCTCAATGTTTCTGCAATTGCCCGTGACCCACGTGGCGCGGCGGCGAAGATCAACGCGGATTTAACCCGTTACAATCTTAAACTGAGCGATTTATATTTGATGCTCCCCAGAATTTCGCTGGCAGATGACGAGAAACGCGAAAAAGATATTGAAACCTATCGGGCATTGTTGCCGTTTATCGTCGCGCTTGAAGCGGATGGTGTGACACTCTCGCCGGGGTTAGTGCATAGCGGGGATGATGATGGGGCATTTACGCGCACGGTCGAGTCGCTCAAAACGATGATGGAAGCCTCTCGCCTTGCCACACCTGCCACCCGTTTACATGTCAGCATTGAACCGCACATGGATTCGATGGCACAGAAGCCAGAACAGGCGCTGAAATTGGTAGATGCCGTGCAAGATTTAGAGATTACGCTGGATTGGGCGCAGATGGTGTGTCAGGGTGTCCCGCCGGAGGACATCGCAAAATTACTGCCACACACCCGCCATGTGCAGGTACGACAGGCAACTTATGGGCGCTTACAAACCGCGTTCGACGATGGCGCGATCATCCCGGCTGAGGTGCTAGATATGCTGGATGACCACGCGTATGAAGGGCGTTTATCCATCGAATATATGAAGACCAGAAGCCTGCGTCATGGCATGGTTGAGGTCGACTCATTGGTAGAATCGACCCGTCTGCGCGATGCGTTCCGTCAGGCACGGGATGGAGAATAAGTTCAGAACTAATACTGCCCGTATTGCTCGATACCAAGTTGTTGGATAAATACCGACCCGCCTGCCTGGGGACGGGCAATACGCACCTCAACCGCGTTGAGTGGTCCCAGATAATCCTCATGGTCATCAATAAGAATGGTCATTTCACGGTCAAGCTCAACATCGTCCCACACTTCGTCCACCCAATTCCATAGTTGTACCTGTAGCTGGGTGCTGATGACGTTCGGACGGTCAACGATTAGCGCCAATGTTTCCACCTCACGCAGTATTGCGGAGGGTAAAGGTGTAAAGCGGAAGATGACTTCGCTATCGTTAAACATATTGACGCTGTAAGGACCAACATCATCCACACCATTACGATTACGTGAAACCCATGTGAATTGATCCTGCGTAATGCGGGTAAGCGCCTCATCTTCATCAGCATTAATAACTTCACGCGATTCCAGCGTTAATTCGATGATATAGAGTGTGGTGTCGAGTGGTTCCCAGCCGGCGCCTTCGATAGTTTCGTCAATGGGCGCGGTGTCCGTCCAGCCGATCAAATAGACACGATCTCCCCGTGCAGTGGAAGCATATTGATCGAGGATGAAAGCGTTCAAAAATGCCTGCCGACGCTGGGTTTC
>DAOTXB010000736.1:0-3122 GCA_034435575.1 Anaerolineae bacterium | reverse complement strand
CGATTTCAGCACAATTGAGGATGAATTTATTCAACGGGTACATGATGCGGTGTGGTGCAATGTGACTACCGTCAATACCGTAAATCGTCCGCGTTCGCGGGTATTGCATCCTATATGGGAGGGTAAGACAGGCTGGGTTGCTACAGCGCGTCATTCCCTCAAGACAAAACACCTAGAGAAGAATCCGTATATTTCCGCAACTTATATGAAAGACCCGCTCAATCCTGTGTATGTCGATTGCAAAGCGGAATGGGTGGACGATGACGACGAGAAAAAACGTATCTGGAATTTGCTTTCCACCACACCGCCCCCGCTTGGTTATGATTTGAGCGTTTTTTTCGGGTCGGTGGATAACCCCGGCTATGGGCTATTGAAGCTCATCCCCTGGCGTATCGAATTATATACATTAGGTGGTGAGTCGAAGGTGTGGCGAGCAGAGTAACATGCCCCATAGAAAGCGGTAACGACTGCCATAAAGACAGCCGTTAACCGAAGGAGAGAGTTATTCAACTGGTGCCCCAGTGCGGGTGTCAATTTTAGTTAACGCGCTCCGCGATTACGACATCACGACGACTATATCCGTCACCACTGAGCGATTCTGGGTCGCATGTCATGAGTGTCAATCGTTCGGAGTTACTTGGATATAAGATACTTAAATCACGATAATTAACGTTAAATACGTCTGTCACAACATAGCGTACTTCTGTACCATCCACTGTCACGATGATTTCATCACCAATAGCAACACGGTCAAGCTCATAAAAGACTGTCGGCACACGGTCAGCAAGTTCTGAATGACCACCGAGTACAATATTGCCTCCCTGCCCGAACCATGAAGTCCCTTGCAAGAAGCCAATTTCGTTAGTGAGCTGGGTTGTGTCCCATGTCACTTCACCATTTGGGAAAGAACGAATACCTATTGATACGATAGAAGCATCTACCCCGATTGACGGGATGGAAATGTTTGCACCAGTGGCATCATATGCGCCAACGAATAAATTGGGTACTGATATAGTTAAAACCATTACTGCTAAAATGATGAAATTTGTCTTGGATTTACGTGTCTGTATACCGATCATGACCATACCTATGAAAATGAGTTAATCATTGTTTTTGAATATAGAATTACTATAATCTCAACTGTTTAAATAAAGAATTAATGTTGCATGATTATAACTAATTTCCTTAATGAAAGTTAATTAGGGTATTACAGAGCGTTTGATGCATGTCTCTGGTACAATTTTGAGGATCAATTGAGGGTAACCAATCGGTGAAAACATGGATCTTTCCAAAAAACAACGTACTATTGCGAACGCTCAAAATAAAGTTTTTCTTGAAGGTATCGCTGGAACCGGTAAGACAACTGTTGGTATAGAGCGCCTTAATACTTTATTAACTGGAGGGGTAGCATCAGCAGAAATTTTGGTTATCGTGCCACAACGTACACTTGCCTTTCCTTATTACGAACATTTGAATAAGACACATACGATAACTGGTGGGCAAGTCACAATATCAACACTAGGTGGTTTGGCACGGCGTATGGTCGATCTTTTCTTTCCGCTGATAGCAAAAGATGCTGGTTTTGGAGCACCGGAAGCGCGTCCAACCTTTTTAAGCCTAGAAACTGCACAATATTTTATGGCGCGGCTGATTGCCCCATTGATTGAAAAAGAGGGGTATTTTGATTCTGTGACGATTGACCGTAACCGCCTTTATAGCCAATTGATCGACAACCTCAATAAAGCGGCAGTGGTCGGCTTTGATTATCGTAATGTCAGCGATATGCTGAAAAGTGCATGGACGGGCGACCATGCTCAATTGATGATGTATGATGACATGCAAAACAGCATCAACGTCTTTCGTGACTATTGTCTTGCACATAATCTGCTTGATTTTTCCTTACAGATTGAAATATTCACCAATCATTTGTGGACATTGGAGCCATGCCAGAATTATATATTCGGGCAATATAAGCATTTGATTGTGGATAATATAGAAGAAGACACCCCTGCGGCACATCGATTTATTATGGATGTCATCCCAAAGTTTGATAGTGCGCTGGTGATTTATGATAGCGACGCAGGCTATCGGCGCTTTCTCGGCGCCGACCCAACGCATGCTTATACGGTAAAAGATTATTGTGATGTCCATGAAATTCTTGAAAAATCATATGTAACAACGAATGATCTTAAGACTCTCGGTACACATATGGCAATAAGCCTCAAGCGAGAAAAAGATGCTGAAGTTGAAGGTGATCCGCGTGTACCGTTGATCTTTGACGATCATCGCTATTATCCGCAGATGATTAACTGGGTTGCGGAAGAAATTGTGTCGCTAGTCCACGATCATGGGGTTGAGCCAAAAGAAATCGTGGTCATGGCACCATTTTTATCAGACGCATTACGTTTTTCTCTCATGAATCGCCTCGAAGAAGCGACGGTTCCGGTACGATCACATCGCCCGTCACGATCATTGCGAGAAGAACCGGCGGCAGTGGCAATGCTTACACTTTCTCAGCTAGCGCACCCTGAATGGCAAATACGCCCCGCGTTATTCGACATTATCTTTGCCCTTATGGAAGCCATTGACGGCTTGGATTTGATCAGGGCACAACTGTTAGGTGGTCAATCATATAAAATCATTGATAATCGCCCAACGCTACTCCGATTCGATCAACTACGCCCCGATGTACAAGCGCGAATCACATTTGAGATCGGGAATCGATATGATCGCCTGCGCGACTGGTTAGATGATTACATACAAAATAAGCAAACTGAAGAAACAATTGTGCTCGATCACTTCTGGAGTCGGTTGTTTGGCGAAGTATTGTCCCAAGAGGGATTCGGGTATCACAATGATTTTGATGCGGCGAGTGTTGCATCGAATATTATTGACTCCGCACGAAAGTTTCGTAGGATCATTGATGATAGCCATGCCGCTAGCCCTGAAAACAAATCACTTGCACAAGAATATGTAGAAATGGTCGTGCAGGGTATCATCGCCGATCAATATTTGCGTAGTTGGCGCATTGATGAGGATGATGACGCGGTCTTGCTAGCGCCAGCTTACACATTTTTGATGGCTAACCGACCTGTTGATTATCAATTCTGGATGAATGTAGG
>DAOTXB010000735.1:0-3142 GCA_034435575.1 Anaerolineae bacterium | reverse complement strand
CGTGATCCACAGAACCCCGCCGTCATCCTCGGCGCGATGATCGCAATTTCTGGCGCATTGCTCGGCTCATTTTTACTGCTACGGGGCATGTCATTGACCAGTGATGCCATTAGCCATACCGTTTTACTCGGTATTGTCGTTGCCTTTTTGTTGATGACGCGCACGTTTAATATGGAGCCGGATTTGTCATCACCGTTCCTGATTTTAGGCGCGGCGGCGGCGGGTGTGTTGACCGTTGTCGTCACCGAGATGATCTATCGTTCCGGCTTAGTACGGCAGGATGCGGCGCTGGGATTAGCCTTCCCGTTATTGTTTGCAATCGCCGTGATTCTTGTCTCACGCTATGCGGATGATGCTCATTTGGACGAAGATGCGGTCATGGTCGGCGAAATTGGCGTGGCATGGGCAAACACCAACAGCCATTGTTATAGCAATTGTGAGACGATCACGATTACTGAAGATGATCCGCGTGCAGAAGTGCGCCGACAATGTACGAACTGTCGCTCCGAGGGGATTAGTCCACGCAGTGATGAGGCAATATTTATCGAAACGTGCGCTAATTGTGGCACATACACACCCGCACAGGCATGGGGCGCAGGGATGACCGACCAACAACCGGAGCTGGTGTTCTTCCCGCAATCGTTGACCGTGATGGGTCTGTTGACCATGCTTACCGTCGGCTTCGTTACCGTTTTCTACAAAGAGCTTAAACTGTCTACGTTCGACAATGCGCTGGCACAAGCACTCGGATTCCGTCCGGGCTGGTTACACTATGCGTTGATGGTGATGGTGAGCCTTGTCGCTGTCGGTGCATTCGATGCCGTCGGGTCAATTTTAGTGATCGCTTTCTTTATCATCCCACCGGCAACGGCATATATTCTGACAGATCGCCTGTCCCATATGCTGGTATTGAGTCCCATTATCGGGGCATTTAGTGCCTATTTTGGCTATGATCTGGCACGGGGCGATGTTTTAGGCATCGTGCAGGTTAGTGACTTTCTGCAAACATTGAACACAGTGTTCGGGTTGGACTTGCTCACCACATGGGATTCGTCAATTTCCGCGTCGATGGTCATCATGATGGTACTGGTTTTCGTGGTGGCGTGGGTGTTCTCGCCGAAATATGGTTTGATTTCTACCCTCATCCGACGTGCTTATCAACAACGCTTTTTCGCTTATCAGGTCATGCTCGGTCATATCTATAACCATGAATACACGGATGACGAAGGCAATGAGCTGGCGCTCGAAACACTTTACACACATTTTGCGTGGTCGCCCAAACATACAGATCGCGTGTTACTGCGCTTGCGTGCGTTCAACTGGGTAAAGGTGCATGATGATCGTGTGCGTTTAACAGATCGTGGACGGCGACAGGTTGAAACGTTCAAATCGCGGACATTCGCCACTGAGACGCTCAATCAATAGGTTGGAAAGCTCCGACACATATAAGCCGGAGCTTTTTTACGTATATAGTTATTTTATTCTTCGTCTTCTGCGCTGTCATGATAGGCTGTAAGCACGTCAAACGTTGGGTATGTGCCCAGTACCTCACCATCATCGGTCATAATTAACAGATTTGTGTGTGACCATTCTGAAGGTATGCCGTTAAGCGCAAATACGATCACACCTAAGATACGATCATCAGCAAGCAGAGGATCATAGTTTCCGCTGGGATGACCGGAGAGTGCATTTTCCAAGAAGGTCGCGGCAAGCTGTGGGGTGGGGTAATCGTCGCCCGCATCTGCCGAATCACTGCGTCCGGCACTATGTCGCCAGCCAGTTTCCGTAATCATGACCAATGGCATCGGGTCTAAACCATATTCTTCCAACTTCCACAGTTCCCACTCATAGCCGTTGATACCGCGGTTATAGGTCAGTTCGGGCAAATCCTCGAACTCGATTTCTTCCGCATCGTTGACCGCATCAAAATGTAATGATTGTGTACGGGGCGGTTCGCTAAAACCCACCGGATAGCTATGACTGTTCCAGACATCAATACGTTCAAAAATATCCGGTACTGCGGCAACCATCTCATCCATGAAGCGTGGCGCAGAGATAAAGCTGATGCCATCATCTTCGTCCAATGGTGTGCTCCCTGTGTCCGGTGCATACAAATCTAGCGCACCGTTGAGTACCAGCGCCCCCTCAACATCTGCGTGAAACGTATCAGCAAAAGTCGCCAGCAGATTCGCATAAGCGACGGGGTCAGGTGTGCCACCCCATTCATGCCCGTTGTTGGGTTCGTTCAACACAATAATGTACTTTTGATCGCCGTGCCAATCCAAGCCATTGAGAAAATCTGCCCATTCAGAGGCAAGCATTTCATGATTGCTATTCGGTGCAGTCCACACACCAGCCTCAGTATCGAAGGTTGTTGCAAGGCGTAATATTGGTGTCAGGTTGTGTTCACCGGCTAAGTCCATAAATTGTTGCCAGTGGTCAACGTCCATATTATCCTGTGTCACGACTTGTACCACAAAACCACGTTCCCCTACTGCTTGTGCCGCAAAATCAAGGTGCGCTGACCATAATGACGGGTCCCATGTGTTGCGTCCGTCGTCCAATAAGAGATGCACACCGATCTTACTATGATCAAATTCTGGCGCGTCATCAATTGTGGAACGGGTACCGAATGCAACCAATACAGTAATAATAAGTGTGAGGGCAATAACAGCCAGTATATCCCACCCACGTGGTAAGTTACGATTTTGAATCTGCTGTAGCATGAGGGAAGCTCCTCTTCATGATTCGCATGGTTAACCATATAGTTAAAAGATGCTCTGTGCAGAGCATGATGATAATAAGTATAGCGCGAGTCGTTAGGTTCTGGTATGAATATTCGCCTAATCAACGGTCTGTAACATTGTGACCAAGTTCCATAGGGTGCTCTAAGTATGTGCCGGGCATTGCTGTCTAGATTAGCGCATGTTGTCACAAATTAAGCCTTTAGGCTATTTCGACAAGTATTACGTTTATACTTATAATGAAACCTTGCTTTGCTGTGGAATTCACTTAAAAGATCATCATCAGACTATTTTGTGATTGATGTCACGTTTATCAGATACTAGAGAACGTGTAGCATACAGAATACGTTTGATAAATGTTTGAGTAATATCATATGAACAAATGGAGCGTAATGAAA